>NZ_JBHNMF010000001.1:0-33297 GCF_048562965.1 Thiolapillus sp.
AGAAAACAGCGCCGATGACCGTGGCGGCCGCCTGTCCGTGCTCGGTGAACACCCCGAACAGCGCGGATGACCCGCCATCACCCAACTGGCCATGCAGGTTCAGGTAATCCCACCAGCCCGAACCAAAGATCTTCTCCAACACCCCCACGGAAACATCCTTGGTGGGATCGGTGCTGCCCAGTACATCCGTTGCCGCCTCGATGGTGACGGGATCAATGCCCCCGATGGGGGGTGGAGTGGGAGGGCTGGCCATCAGCGCGTAGGTGCCTTAGCCGCCACTGCCCAGCAGTTGATCCACCGTCTTGGCCTGATCACCCGCTGTTGTTCCACCCGAGATGCTGGCGATAAAGGGGGCCGCCAGCATGGCGCCACCGAACAGCAGCAGCAGGATAGGTGTGGCGAGGGATTTTCCCTGGCGATGCGTGGCAAACATGATCAACGCGCCCACCACCATCAAGAAGCCGATCAAGCCCACCACAACCTTAATCCCATCGTAGGAGCTTTTCGCCTCCCCTGCGAGGTTGCCCACCACTTTCGACACACCATCTGCCGCCTCGGCAGTGCCAACAAATCCGGCGAACACGATCATAATGGCTATGGCGACAGCCAAATAGCACAGCCCCCTCCGGAACATTGTGCCGGCAGACGGCCATTCAAAAGCATGATTTTTGGTAAGGGTTTGATACATCATTAGTGTTATCTCCTTGATCATTTACATTTTTTGGGCGGCACTGCGAGCAGGAGATTTCACGATTAGGCGCATTACCATTTCAATCATGCGTTCCACGCGCTTCCGTATCTGCTCGGCCAGCTTGGTTGCCAGCATTTTTTCATCCGCTGTCTTTGGGTCGTTGATCACTTCCCGTTCTATTCGGGCGTTCTGTTCCCGAAAAAAATCCTGGTATTCCTTCAAAACAGGGGCGGCATCCCCCCCCGCTCCGTCAATACAGGCAGATACCTGCCGCAACTCCCGTTCAGCGGTCGCCATATTTGCGGACACCCTTTCATAGTATAATTCCGACAGCTCCAAATCCTGTGGCCCTTTTCTGGCCTTCATCAGGTTGTCTACGGATACCTGGAAATCATCCAGAGCCTCGTCAAGGTGGCGCAGCTTGGTGTGTATGGCCTTACGGGCTCGCATAGCGCGGCGTTGCGCCAGAAAACCTACGGCACGAGTTGTCTCCCCCCCCCGGATTACGGCGTCAAGGAGATTTTCTGACAACACGGAAAACTCACGAGCAGGCACCGGAGGCTCATCCTCCGTCACAGGATCAGCACCTGGCTCCACGTCTTCCCCGCCACCGTACAGTGGCGCAGGTGCGCTTTTTTGTTTCTCTTCCCGCGGCTTTTCTTTCGTCTCTTCTTGTTGCGCTGACACCTCAACAACGGGCGCTGAGGTAGACACAGAGGCGCCCCCCCCCGCTTCACCCGTTGGCGGCGCATCCCGCGTATTATCCTCTTTAAGCGCGGCCTTCAGGCCAAACAGGTTGGGGGTTGCCATCAGAATATCCTCATAAGGTCGTTGGCCTGAATTTCGGTCTGCCAACGATTCAGGGCGGTGGACAGGGTTACGTCGCCATCGACATTGACGTTAAAACCATTCACTGAATACCCGGGAATGAACGGGAGATCCACAAATTTTTCCAGGCTGCCGGTAAACCGGTCAATGGCTCCTGCTATCGTGTCATTGATGACCGCACAGGCGGCGGCAATCAATTCTTCGATGATGTCATCAAGCCCGGGCAACGAAAACCCCGCCGTAAAATCAGGAAGATTGCCCAACGCATCAATGCACGCACTGCCTCCGGCCAGATCGGAAGGCAATTTAACCCCCTTGCTTACGATTTCCTCATAGATCGTTTCCGCCCGGGCATTGTTGTAGTTGAAGCTGTTCTCCACCCGCTCGATCACAGCCGGGTTACATCCTGCGCCAGAGTCCGCTTGGGGGTGTGGTGGGTGAGTATTATTCAGCACCACCGCTTGCGCGCTGCCTGTTACCCACAGGCACAGCAGCATGAGTGCCGGCGCCCTCATGATCGCCAATCCACGAGTGCTTCCTTCAGGTATTCCCGGTTCTCTTTTGAAAAGACATCCAACAGGTAACCCAGGGTTGCCAGCACCCGCAGCCTGGCTTTCACTGCGTTGGATTCTGGGGCGCCCTCGTCCAGAGGGCTTTTCAACAGGTTCAGTTCCGCTAACGTCTGGTATACCCCGCAAGCACTTGAGGCCGGCAAATAACAAGATGCCTTCAAGGCGTCCGCTACCAATGGCGCTGCTTTCCTGTCATCGGGACCCAATTGGCCAAGAGCCCGCACCAACTCTTGGCCCATCTTCTTCAGGCTGGGGGCCCCCATTTTTACCCAGGGTTCACGCGAAGAAAACATCGCGTCCAGTGATTCAGGGCATTCGGTTATCCGCATGTTGCTATTTGCCTAAGTGGTTCTTATCGGATACTATATACCAAAATTTAGCGAATGTTACAAGTTCGCGCTACCAATCAAGGAGAACTCACTATGGCTATGGCCCCCCCAACAATACTGAATATGGCCGGCGATCCCGTCCCCCCCCCCACAGCATCCAAATCAGAAGGATGGGTGGATACCCTCAACGCCTTTTCGCAAAGCGATAAAGGCAAGGGAATGGCCTTCATAGGCGATGTGTCCAATCTGCTGGAGAATATTGGAGAAGCACTGGGCGGGGATCTTTATTCAGCCGCCCAAGCTGTTACTGATGCCGTTGATGTGTCTGGTTCCTTCCCGGAAATGGCCCAGCTGGTACAGGACATGAGAAACAGCACCGGCATGCCCCGTCCTGGAGAGATCGCTGCGGTCGGGCCGTCTGATGGGCTGGCGGAATCTCTGCAACAAGTTGTGTCACAACGCCAGAACGGCGGGGCAGCTCAAAAACAGGCCCCTTCACCACCCAGCCATTAAGCGGGTCTATGAGTAATATAATTCACCTAGCCCACAGGAGTAATAGCTTCTATAATTACCTTGACCAAAAAGCGCGACAAGCCCCTTCCTTCAGGGAGGGGAAGGATAACGTATCGCCGGTAGGCGATTATTGAGGGGTTTGTTGTTGTTCGATGTACTGCTTCAGCACCTTGATGGGGGCACCGCCCACGGAACCGGCAAAGTACGAAGGCGACCAGAGGTGGCCTTTCTTTCCGATCCAGTGGGTTTTGATGTGCGGATAGCGTTTGCGCAGTTGGATGCCGGCTGGCATCAGCTCAAGACACAACTGAAATACAAAGCGATAGCGCGGTCAGGGGTGTTTGAGGAAGTCAACGAAGCCTACTCCACCCAGGTCTGTTCGTGCTGTAGGGCGAAGCCCGACAGCAGTCCGAAAGGTAGAACAGCCCTTGGAATAAGGCATTGGATATGTTCGGAGTGCGGAGCCGAACACGACCGCGACATCAACGCGGCATTAAATATCCTTGCCGCGGGGGGCATCCCCGTCTCGATGGAGGAATCCTCGCCCTTCAGGGCGAGTGAGGATGTCAAAAGCACACAACGTGAGCGAAATAGGCAAACCATGACCAATCTAATTCTGAACAAGGAACTGCTGGATTTGAGGCACAACCTGAATCTTCTCAATATCGACTTCTGGTGGCTTTTGGGGCTGAACCAGCCCGTAACGCACGCGATCAAGAAGAACAGCAATGATCCGGTTAACCCGCCGCAGCGGGCGCTGCTTATCCGGTTTCTTATAAAGCATCCAGAGCTGTCCCCGCTTCCTGAGCCTCCAGGGGTCAAGGAAATGTACAGAATGGTGTCCGCGCATTGGCGCGATGTAATCAAAACCCTTTTTAAGGGCAGCGCGCGCGCTATGCTTCACAACAGCCCCATGAAAAAGCGCCTGATTGATGGCGAAGCACTCAACATGGGGAGCTTCGGACTCTTGTTTGGGGTCAACGCAGGACAGGGCATAAAATGGGGTCATGGGACCACCCCGGTGTCTTCTATAACCGGGCCGCTCTTTATCATGGTGCGGAACCTGATTCAGGAGCACGGCAAAGAAGGGCTGGAGGTGTACCTTGAGATACTGGACACGCTGGCAAAAGAACACGGTTACCCCAACGGGTTTGCAGAAGTCCTGTTTCGTCGCCGCTGGCCACCCAGTGATACTGTTCCCATGACCAACCGGGATCTGTATGACATGCGTGAGAATATGGGGTACACGAACCAGGTGATGTCGTGGTTGTTCCACGCATCCGCGGTTCAGCTGATGAACATGAACAAACTAACCCCGGAGAAGCCAGTGACCAGCCGTACGCGGGTCATCATTGCAAATCTGGTGCGAAGGAACCCTCACCTGATGCCGCTGCCGAGCGCGCCGCCCATCAGCGAGATCGTCCCTGTAATATTCGGGGCGCTATCTACAACAGTAATGCCTGCCATTACCAAACTGGATATCCCGCCAGCTGAACTTTTTGGGGTGCTTTGTGGTGTAAGCCGACAACAAGGTAAACAGTGGTTTGTCGGTGCCCGCCATACCGCCACCTGCGACAGGCTGATCACCTTCATCCATAACGCCATCCAGCGTTACGGCGTCATAGAAGGCGTCCAGATGTATTGGGATATTCTGAATGACGAAGCCAATGCCCGGGGTTTTGGAGACTTTATGGGGCTACTGAAAACGCCCAGGTGTTCCTGGGCTCATGGCGGCGTAGGGGTCAACGCCCGGATGGCCAAAGAAGCCAAAGCTAGAAAGGCGGCTGATTCCTCCGTTGGCGCCGATAAAAAAAAAAGGACGTGGCCTGATCACCGCTGCTTTGCGCAGGCGGTCAGGCTGCGTAACGCCTTGCCTGCGCACTGTTTGCCAACTCATCAACCACCTCATTGACAGGGCTGTAGGTTTCCATATCAACACCACGGCTTTCTGCCAGCTCATTCAGCACCTCTATGCGGCGCTTCACGCCGCCCGGATAGTTTCTGGCCAGCAGCGCCAATGCGGGGAGGTATCCTACCGCATTGGCCAGCTTGTCACGTACAGCCACATCTTCGGTGGTGGTTGAGAACGCCCACAAAAGCTGTGGACCCAAGGTGTTCATCAACTTATGGGTGATCACCCCATCAGACGTTCTGTAATACGCCAGGAAGGACGCCCCTGATCTACCGGGTTTGCGCAGTGACCGTATCGCCTGTACTGCCCCTTCGGTCAGCCCCAGTTCTTCACCAATAATCCCAACATCCTTTTCTGTTCCTGCACCCAACACAGAAATACTGGTCGCCAGACTCAAAAGCACCGGCGGAAAGTCGCCAATGTTTTGGGAATACAGGCCAATATGCAGATTCCATTTTCTTGATTCACGGATTGATGTTTCCACATCTCCTACCACCTGATCGGCAACCGCCTGATTCTGTGATGCCCGGTGAAACTCATCCCATGACAGGCGCTTAGGCACCTCTCGCATCCGCTCTATACGAGCCTGGTGGTACTCCCGATATTTTTCCGGCATCAGAATCACGTCATCCGGCATCTCGAAGAACCGTGATGCGGTGATATGCCTGGACAACATAAACATGACCGCCGTCTGACGGTTGGCATCTTCTGTTCCGCGTGGCGCTACCTCTTCGATATCCAGAGCGATTACCCGGGCATCCGACAGATCCAGGCGGGTCGGCTCCTTCATGATCGGGTAAGCCCTGATGGCGTCCATAAGGGACTGCCAGAAGATTTCTGTTACCTTCTGACCATTGATCGCCTGGCCATAGGTGCCGGTTACCTTGTCATTTCTGGCGAATCCTGCCACCTCTCCCAATGTGGGAACCGCGTAGCGTTGCGCCATCCCCGCCTCGTGCTGATAACCCGCATCAAACAGTTGATCAACGATCTCCCACCAGGTGGCGTGCTGATCGACCAAGAGGTTGAGCCCGTCCACCACGGCATCCACATCCTGGCAGATGCTTCTCACATAGGGCTTGGCTCCCGCGCCATCGGCATACGCATCGTATGCGGCATCGATACAGGCGGAAGCAATACCTGACACCCCGTCATAGGGGCGGCTTTCTCCTATGGGTGTGGCCAATAGAGTGAGGAGATTTCGCAAGTAAAAGCGGTGATTTGGCAACGGCTTCCGGCACCCAAGAGGGGTGTCAAACACATTGACCGAGTGCTCAGGCACCATACGCAGACGGTGATATACCGCCCAATGAAAACGATCTTTGGGCAAAAGCGCCTGCAGCACCCGCACCACCCCCCGGGAACTAGGACCAATATCGGTAACGGAGAGCAAACCGAGATCATTCAGACCCGCGGCCAGACAGAATGCCAGGTTGATGGTGCTCAGGGTAACCGACTTTCCGTACCCCATCGGGGCAATACCCAGATCAACCCATGATGTTTGCCGAGTGGACCCTTGCGCATAGGGCATTGCCCGGCCATCTGGGGTGCGCCACATCAGCGTACCCTGTTTCCACGGCATTGTCGGCCTGAAAAATGGCGCCATTACCAGTGCATCCGGCAATGGTGCCAGCGCAATCGGCGCAGGACATTGGCCTGTCCACCCGGGCATGGTGGAAAACAAGGTAAACAGCGGATCCCCATACGTTTCATGGGCATCTGAACTTCCCCATCCCTGGATCACCTCGATCAATTCCCTTTGCCGCCGCAATATTTCCTGGGTGGTTTCCGGTGAATCATCGTTATCCACCCAGGTTGTTGCGGTAATCTGAAGCCCTACCCGAGCACCGGATTTGGCGTATTCCCCCATGCCGGCATAAGCCGCACTGATACGTTTTGAGTCAGGCGATGTGAGCCGCAGTATGGCTGTCACCCCGCGTTTTACTGCGGCCCACCAATATTCCCCGCCGCTGTCTATCCGAATGGATAACGCATACGGCATGCGTTTGTTCATCAGCCGCCGAAACAGGTTGTTGAAAGGTTCCGGTTCCTGGGGGGCCAGTTTAACGTCCACGGGCGCATACAGCTTTCCACCCACCTCCACCATGGATAAACCATGGTAGCGCGCACCACCGGCGACCATCTGTTCCGCCAATGAAGGGGCCGCCCAGGCGCCGATACTGGTTTCATTCAAGTACCGATTTTCCCCGGCGCCAGAGGGATATTTTTTCACCCCTGTTACAGGCGCCCACTCCCCGGATATCGGGAAAAGGCTACCGCGTATTTTCTGTGTCGCCTCACCTATTGAGAGCCGTTCGGCCATTACGCCGCCCGCACTCAGGGCATCCACAATAGAATTGCTTACCGCCTGATGGGTGTGCGCGATTTCCCGCATACCCGCGGCCATTTGCATACCATCGGTTTTAGTCCACGCCGTTGAGCGTTGTACGCGCTTTTTCTGTCTATGCCCCGCTGTCCTTGCGACAGCGCCAGGCAGCAGGCGTGGAGTGCTCCACAGGGCGATCAGCACATCCTCGTTCGATATGTATTTGGCCAGGGATTGCTTCCAGTCTTTCAGCACGCCCATCCCCGCCTCTTCTACACCCAGTCGCCGGGCGGTATCAAACAGGGGCTGCATCCCTTCGCCTACGCCATTCCCTTCCGGGTCGTAACGGGCACTGATTTGCAAGTGGTGACCGGGCTTGCTGAACGCCGTCTTCAGTGTCGTTGTCAACAAATCGATAATCTTGTTGTACTCTCCCTTGCCAGGTATCTGCAGCAGCCCGCGTACCCGTATCAGCGTCATCAGGCTGCCGTCGCCGGATGCAATAGTATATTCATCCTCAATCGTTTCAAGATCACAATAATGCGCACTGTGCGCACCCATGGCCCGACTGATGTCCCACAACAGGTTCACCAATCCTTCTGTAAACCGAAAGCTTTTCCGCCCCATCTTCTTCCCCTCAATACAGGTTTTTGGTCAACACTTGGACGATTTTCAGCCCGGCTGGATACCGCCGGGTATCTGCCCGCTTTACCGTGATGACCAGTTCCAGTCTTTGTGAGGGGATACTGCCTTTCACGCCTTGATACGTTACCAACAGCTTCATCCGGATCTTCCAAAAATAAACGCCCCCGTCCACACCACTATTGACCACTGCTGCGGCTTCTGTTGGGGAGGCCAGCATGGTCAGGCTGTTCTCCCGGACGAACGGCAATATCTTGGCTTTCTTCTCCAGGCCCACAACGAACGCCGCAAACGCTTTGTCATCAAAGTATCCCCGGGAGCGCCCGAGATCCTGCTTCCAATGCACGGCATCGATGTCCAGCGCGTCCATTATGGCTCGCGTTGCCCATTCTGAGACAGCGTTGGGCGTCACTATCGGTTCGTTCATTGGGCGAATATCGATAACCTGTAGCTCCGGTGTCATGCCGATGATTTTGGGTTCCGGGCGACTGAACAGGTAGGTCAGATTGCCATAGAGCAGGACACCGACAATGCCAATAGCAAGCAGCAGACACAAACCGATGGTCGTGATAAGCATTTTCCGATACCAAACGGTTGTGCCCACCAATGCGGTTGCCGGCGGTTCATAGCTTATGGGTTTGATGTTGTTCTCTTCAGGCATGATTTCTCACTTTTTCTTGAGGGATGAGTAGTGCTTCGCCACACGCAGCCGGTAGCGCATGGCCCGTTTGGCTCTTTCAGGCGTATTTTCCGATCCGGTATGATAGGTGCCGATTGCCCGAAACAGGCTGCCGCCGTTTTCCCGCCGTTCCCGTGCGAGTATGCGAGCACCCAACGTGATGTTCTTCCAGGGGGACAACAGATCACAGGGCGCTTTTACCATGTGCCTGCCGTTGTGATACCAGTTCACCTGCATGAACCCGGCATCCACCTGTTTACCATCCTCCACCGCCTGCTTCAAAGCGGAACAGGCCGCTTTTTTGGAGTTGTAGTAATGGCTTTTCCCGGCAATATTCAATGTCCAGGGCCAGGGCACTATTTGCCGCCGGCCTTTCAGAGCCCGCCCGCTTTCTGTCAACGCCAGGGCATAGAGCACATCCCCAGGAATGCCCTGCTTTTTACCTATCTCCTGGAAGGCCGGTGGCGATGCTGCCGCGACTTGCAGCCATAGCCCTTCCACCAAAGCGAAAACAAGTTCTCTACGGATTCTTTGCATGCCTTTAGTGTACCGCCCCCCCCCTTATTTCCTGTGCCCCCCGCCCACAAAAAAACCGCCATATGAGCGGCAGCTTTTTGTGGGAACAACGAGCTGCTTACCATAGGAGTTTTACGAAAGCCCCACCTACATTCTCTCCGAGGGGCTGCGCATCTGGCTCTATCCCGGGGCAATATGCCGTACCGCCGGCACCACTGGCGCCGCCTTCCCAGCCGCCCCCGCCACCCCCGTACACACCGCGGCTGGTTTGCTCGACACAAGATCCGGACCGTACCGCATTTTTACTGCCCCCCCCGCCACCACCATAGGTGGGCGAATAAAAGCCCTGCCCGACCATATCAACACCGCGCCCACCGACGGCGCCCCCGGACACCGAGGTGATGTCAAGGCCGCCGCCTTCCCCGGAACGCACGGCGGAATAAGAGAAAAAACCCGGTGTGCAGCTCACCGGCGATTCCTGCTGGCCATCGGCTCCCGGCTGCCCTGGCTGCCCTCCTCCCCCCAGTACCCTGGCGCGCCCATGGTAACGCCAGTAGTCCGGACAGCCCTCGCCTGTGCGCTCCTGTTCGTAAACAACATCATTGTTCCCCGTACACGAGTCAACAAACCCACCTGAATACGCATGGGCACACCCCCCTGCGCCGCCGCCGACCACCGCTATTACCTGGCTTGTTCCATCATCTGCGGTGACCCACACTGCCGTTCTCCCCCCGCCGCTGCCGGCGCAATGGAACCTGCAGGGCGTACCGCCATTCGCGCCCACCAGAATATGCACGGTGTATCCCGAGCTGACGGGGAACCCTCCCGTGGCTGTACCGCCGCCGCTGCCGTGTGAGCCGTGGTTATCACCATCCCCCCCACGACCACCGCGTATCTGCAGCTTGTAATAGCCCACTTCATCAGGAACCGTGTAGGTGTAATATCCTGGGGATGTCCATGATGTTTCACCGTGGGTGCCGTTCTCCCCTATTCCGTTACCACTGCCCCCGCCACCCCCGGGCGGCTGTGGCTCGTATTCCGCAAGATCCGGAAATCCATGCATCGCCACCACCTGGTCCGCCGTTGCCACCGCCAGCAACCCTGTCAGCACCTTGGTATAGCTCTCGCCCACGCCATTGGCGGTATCGGTATTGGCGGGCACCACTGCCCCCAGGATCTTCTTGTCCTGATAGGCCATGGCGATCTTTCGTTTGATAGCCGCCTTTTCCGTGCCCGTCCTACCAATTCCCAGCGAATCATAGAGTTCCACCACGCCTTGCGGTGATTGTTCATACACCACAAAGACCTTTTCTACTGACGTGCCGATGGTGGCACGCTCGCCCCGGGCTTCCAGGAAGGAATGGAAAGGGGTTCTTGCGCTCCACCCTGTTGGTAACAGGCCGTCTGCGATCAGATCACTGGCCTGTATGGTCTGTGGGGTATCCACGGGCCAGCCCGCGCTGTTATCTTTAACATACTGCTCTACCGCACGATAGAACCGGCTGGCCTGATCAGCTTGGAGTTGTACCATAGTGTCCAAGAGGGTTTGCTTTTCACGCTGCGCGTTGATGCGCATGACCACTACCGCAGCAGCTGCTGCGATGGCCAGTGCCACCAGCGTTCCCGCCAGCATATAACCACGCATCTGTTTAATATGCGTCATTTTCAGCCTCCGTATACTTCTATGGTGTTGGTAGCAGGCGCACAATTTGTTGTCACCAGGCTGGAGGGGATTCCGTTGACGTTCAGCAAAGGGGTGCGCAGCCAAGCGGCATTAACCTTGACCCATGGGTTATTCATGGCGACTCCCGTCACAATGCGCTCACATGCCCACTGGGGGACATTCGTGGCCCGGATCGCCAGTACGGCACTGTTGCCCCCCACCGGGAACAGATCCACGCCTCCGCCAAATACGTTCTTGATGGATGCGCCATTCTTCATTTCCTCGGGCACGATCCCTGCGTCCATTGCTGCGGATGCATTGATACCTAGATAGCTGTATTGATGCGATTCAAACCAGGTTTCTTTGGCTTTCTGTTGCATATACCGTATGTTTGCCACTGCCTTGTCCACCAGCCGCGCCTGACGGGCATCTTCCGCACCCGTCGCCACAAGAGCTATACCCGCTCCGGCTACCGCCAGCGCAATAAGTGACTCCATAAGCGTGAAGCCGCGCATCCTTTTTTTATACATATCCGTCTCCTATCACCGTTTACCGGTTAACCCTACCCCCGCCATGGGGCCGCCCAGATCACAGGCGGTCGCTACCGTGTTGGGGTTCACCACGCCCGTCAACAGGATCACCTGCCCGTTGATGGTGGCCCGCTCGTATTTTCCTTTGATCTGGGACACCAGTTTTTTGCATGAGTCCGCGGGAATGTTGCTCATGGCAACAAAATACTGGGCGGGGTTACTGGCACCGACCGTCACGTTGCCCCCGTACACGTTCCGTATGGCCCCGCTTTTTATCATGTCATCCGGCACCAGACCAGACGCCAGCAGTGTTGCGTTACTGATGCCGACATAGGTATATCCATTGCCCGGATAGAACGTCTCTTCTATCATTCTCGATAGCGTCAACACTTGGTTTTCCAGCATCTGCCGGGTTCTCTCCCGGTCGTAGGCAGCATACCCTGTCAAGGTCACCGTGGTCGCGGCGACAAATACAGCCAGGGCAATAACCATTTCGGTCATTGTGAAGCCTCGTTGGGTTTTCATATTTCCTCTCCGGTTACAATAGTATTTTATATCCTATTACCACACTTCCTTTTTTGCATCAACCAGATTCCTGGGCGCGCTCATTGTGGTGGTGGATGAATCAATGAGCGTTCCAGCCGAAGTTGCGTTGCCTGGTATTGCATGTCCGATGTCAACGATTCGAGTTTTCCCGTCCGTATCTTTGACTGGATTCCCGGTGTATTTACATACAGCACGGTTGTCTTCAGCCTGTGGTGCGTTATTTCCTGATGGATCACCAGCCGCAATGCGGCCGCCGCCATATCTGCCGCCTCTTTTGTCTGTGATATAGCGATAAGACGCCGTATGGCATCTGGTATGCTTGCGCCGTGTATGGTACTCACCACCAGGTAGCCACTCGCGCCGGCACGGATTAATTCGGCCGCCCCTTCGTTTCCTCTGACCTCGCCTATCAGGAGCATGGGCTGCACCATGGCGGGCGCGGAGCGCAAGGCCTCCCGTATTGCTGGGGCAAAATCATCATTCTCCGCATCCAGGCACACCTGGTAGCAAAGCCCACCGCTGTCCGGATAATAGCCGCCCAGCAGGTGCTCTATAGGATCCTCAATAGTGATAGCGAACCCGCCATGGTTGCGCAGTCGTTCAGCAATCATCGTTGCGGCGGTTGTGGTCTTGCCTGAACCGGTGGATCCGGTGACCAGCACTATGCCGTCTTTGAGCGTTGGCGTATTGAGCAGTTCCGCCACCCTGGGCGACATGCCCAGGTCTACCAGATTGCGCGACCGGTCATCTATGCAACGCAACGCATAGATGGCTGTGCCATCTAGTTGCTCCGGTATCCGCTGGACCCGGTAGGTCGTTCCTGCAATGGTAGCCATCCATCCCCGCCTTGCGGGGCGTTCCTGATGACTTTCTTTGCAATGCTGAACCAGCAGTTTAGCCTGCGACTGCTGATCAGCACTCAAGACCTGTGGTTTACCGCCGATGAAAACATGTCCTGACGCCGGATCTTTTTCCGGCAAATACCAGTCCGTTATCTCCATCGGCAGCGGTTTCTTCGTAATTTTATTGGTAGGTAACCGTGACAGCCGTCACGCCCGCGCCGCAGTTGGCCTGGATTTCCGTTGCGGTAGCGGGATCGCCGGCTGTTTCGTCCTTGATGACCGTTCCGCCGATATCAAGGATCTTGAAGGAGGCGGCAAGTTTCTCCGCCAGACGCTGGCACGCCTCGGCAGGCACAGAGTTGCTGGTTATGGTGAAGGCGTCACCGGCCGTAGTGATTGTGGCCGGCGCAAATGTCACGGTGCCGCCCCAGGGATTGTAAGGCACACCCGCACGAATCATGGTTTCGGGAATCACGCGACCGGCGACCACTGAAGCTGTGGAGACGTTGTTATAAGAACGATCCACCGCCATAAATGCGTTCTCTACCGCGGTGCTGATCTGCACCAGGTCCTCCGTGTGGTCCTTCACCCTCTGGCCGGTCTTATAGGTGGCATACCCATGCAGCACAGCCGTAATAAAGGCCGCAATGGCGGCGATACCGATCAGCAACTCGATGATGGTCAGACCATCCTGGCGCTTGAGCTGACGATGATTGTTTTTGGTTTTGATTGACATTTTCATTTCCTCTTTGTTTTACAGTAGTTTACAGATTTGATAAAATGTGGCATTTTCCAACTACTGTAAGGTGTACACCACTGTTACGGGTAACGGTGATGTGCATTGGTTGGTGATGAGTGCTATGGTGGGTGGCGCTATGTTTGGGGTTTTTACCCACATTCCCCGTATGCTAACCCTTGTGGCCCGCTCAATCAGTATCTCTGTCAATCTCAGGCAGGCACGGGTGCGCATACCGTCGATCTGCATATCGAATGCATCATTGGGATTAACGACATTGGCTGGGTTATAGGTGATTGCACCATTCCATGGGCTCATCAAGACTGGCCCTGGGAGCTTGATCCAATCATCTGCCACAAGCCCCATGCTGATTGCCATGTTGTTACTGACGTGCTGGTAATCGCCCGCCAGGGGGAGCACGGCGTTCCTGATGCGTGTCGCCGTATCGTCTATCTGTTCCGCAAACGTCCGCGCTTTGCGAAGATCTGCGTTCCAGTAGTTTGCAGAAACAAGCACCGTTACCGCAGCAGCTATTACGGTGATGCTTAGAAGCAATTCAATAATAGTGAATCCTTTTTGTTTCATTACATCACCCAGGTCCGGCTGATGGAATCCGACAGCGCCAATATGACGCCGCCAAACGAAAAGATGGTCCAGATGATCAGGCTACCCAGAAGTAACAACGCAATCACTTTGACCACATTAGAGATCACTGTCACCCGGTTTATGGTGCGCTCTACCGTGCGCCGCCCCAACTTGGCGATAGCATTGGAGAAGTTCGATGTTTCGGAATAGGCCATTACATCATCTGCCATTTCCTCATCAAGCAGCCCCGTATCCGTCGCAACCCCAGGCTTCATCCCTTGCGCCAACCGGCGTAGCATTTCCTGGGTATGCGAACGCATCCAAGTCGTGGCAAGCCGATTTATGTTCCGTATGCTGTCCTCTACCGGAACCCCGGAACTCAGCTGCGAGGCCATGGATACGAGAAAAGAGGCTGAGTTCACCGTTCTGTACAGGCTGTAAGGGGGGATGCGATCCAGCATGCTACGCAAGCGGCCTCGCCTGATCCGGGGCATTGATGCTACCGCCACGGCGAACAACGCGATAATGACAACAGCGATTACGATCCCATCGTCTTTTACTGTGTTGGCCATGATGCGATAAACCTGGGAATGCCCCGGCCACTTTTCCACCGGCAGCATCTTTTCCAAAATGGGCACCAGGTTCATAGACAGCCCTGCCAGTAACCCTGCAAACGCCATCAACAGAAAAAACGGACCGATCAACGCGGCCACTATGGCCTTTCGGATACGCCGACTTGCCTCCGTTGCATACATGGCCTCTCGTAACCCGCCAGCCAAGTGCCCGGATTCCTCCCCCCCCGCTATCAGCATGCGTTCGGAGGGGGGCACCCAGCCCATCATTACTGTCTGGAAGTTCCGGCCGTTGCGGATACCGTTCAACCACTCACCTATGATCGCGGCACGATAATCCTTTCGCTTGGCGAAGCGCTGTTGAAACTTCTCCAGCGTTTCTACCAATGAAACCTCATCGTCAAGGTAATCCGCCAATTTCTCGTACAGCGACAACCGCGTGGTTGCACCAAACAGCTTGCGATACAGTTTGTGCTGAAGCGTGTTCATTAACTGGCGAACATCCCGTTTGTAACAATACCTTCTACCTCTTTTGCTTCCAGGATGTGGTCAGCCAACACTTCTTGGAGGTTCAGGTTGCCAAACATCTCTTCAACATGGGTAGGTGAAACAATGCCCTGCATCATTTTGAGCAATGCGTGATCAAACGCCGTACGCCCATATCCCGCCAATTCATCCGCGCTATTGCTGCGCCAGTGGTTTTCTGCCGCCATATCTTCGCCGCGCGCAATGTATTCGAGCATTTTTTTGTCCGGGTATATGACCTCCGCACAAACCGTGCGGCCGTTGATGCCCATGTGATCGCAACGCTCACAGCCTTCCGGGTTCTCAACATGCATTTGCTCCATCGCCACCTCAAACTCTTCGTCCGGCACAACCGTTGCCACACGCTCCCATAGGCTTTCGCTGATCAACCCTCTCTTCTTTCCCTCTCTTATGGGCACCTTGCAGTGCGGACAAAGTGTGGGCACCAGCGTCTGATGCACAAGCGCCGAAATGGTATTGGGCGAAGCCAATGTTTCTCGCTTAAATCCTATGGTAACCAAGCGGGCAATAATTCCTATGGCCGATGAGGCGTGAACGGTTGTCATTACCTTGTGGCCGGACTGGATCTGTTTTTCCAGGAGCGATGCTGACTCCTCATCACGCACCTCGCCCACCATGATGAGGTCCGGATCCGCCCGCATTGATGCCCGAATGGCTGCATTGAACGGATTGGGTGCCCCTTTATCATTGTCCGCCCCTCGCCGCCGAGTCACGGACGTTTGGGCCGCTCCAGGGATGACATACTCCACCGGGTCTTCGATGGTACGCACCTTCTTTCGCCCACCGGTGACCTTTATGTACGCCTTGATCATGTTCTGCAGGGTTGTGGATTTACCAGACCCTGTTTCCCCGGCTATGATGATGGCACCACTCTTTTTTGATGTAGCCAGCTCCAGCACACGAACGTGCGATGCGGCATACCCCAGCTTCTCCAGGGGGACATACTCGGCATCCCGATTGATCGGCAACAGCCGCAAGGTCACATCAAATCCTGACGGGTAATTGGTCATGGATTGATAGCGCAACATCACTTCTGTATTGCCGATGCGACGCACGATCTGCGCCGATTGCTCATTCTTTTCGTCGAAAATCGTGTCCTTTGTATCGCCCTCCGCCATGGAGTTGTACGCCGTTCGGCACAACGCCTTGAGCTTGTCTTCCGGGTATTTATCGTGCAACGCGAGTGACCCGTGAACGCGGTACTCGATTTTTGATGCCCGTGGGGTCACGGTAACGTGCATATCCGACGCGCCCTTTTTCAACCCCACCTTCACCAGCTGGTCAAACCACTGTTCCATTCCCGTCATCTCGCGGTCGGGTTCGCCTTCGCGTTCCTGCTCACGTCGCTCATTATTCAAGTCATCAATGATCTCTTTTGTTACCCTCATTCGGCCGACAATCATGAAGCCCTTGTCCCGCGCCCACCCTTTGATCGCCAGTACCTCATTCGAGGTCAGTTGCTGCCTGTGGGATTCCAGCAAGAACAGCAACGTGCCATTCCGCAATAGCGCCGCATGCGTTAACAGCTTTTCCGATATCTGCCTGATCACCACAACATCCTCATGTTCTGGCAGTTCTCGGTAGTATTGGATGACGCCTCTTTCGGTCGCTGGTGCCTGTTTCATTGTGGTTCCTCCTGTTACCGTTTAACCACGGGCTGCATCGGCGGAACAGGCGGCATAATCGGGGTGCCCGCACTACCGCTGCTTTCTTCGCCGCCGTATCCCAGCACCACATCTTTGTCCCTACGGGACAGCACAACAGATGTCTTGCTAACCTCTTTTATTCGCCATCCCGACACCAGTAGGTCCCCTTTCTGCCCCGTGATCACCCCGCCCCTGTACGCAAATTCGATATACAGCGGTGTTTTGGGGCCGCTGTAGATGCCAATGGGTTGCGGTAGATCATAGGTAACCTCCGTTTCTTCCTCTGCCTTCGGCTTGTCTTCCCCGATTTCCTGCCTGAGTTCGTTCAGCAGTTTTACCTGGTCGATATACATGCGCAGGCACGCCTCCCGCTCGGCCTGCGTTTTCAGTTCGAGGCATTCATTGGCCTCCCCCAAATCCACTGCCTGCGATTCAGGCGCTCCCAGCAGGGCCGCCGCCATCAGCGCCATCGCCAGGAATACGGGCTTACTTGTTCTTTTTGGTTTTGGGTTGCAGTACATAGTTGCTCTCCACGGTCCAGTTCATCCCGGCGCTTCCCGGGGTGAACCTGATTTCATTAATTCGGATTTCTGGGTAACTGATAAGACGGATGGCATACGGCAGACGCACCAGGTTTTCGCCGCTGACCTTGATCACGCCTTCCTTGTAGGCCGGTTTCGACACCATCGGCGTTTCTTTACCATTGGCGTTCCAGCCGTTGTAGGGCACGGTAATCGGTTTTGCCTTTGTCACCTGCGTATGCACAGGCATGGTTGCTTTGGCCTTTTCCAACCCAGGCAACACATTGTTCACGTAGAACGCCAGATCCGGCAAATCCGGCACCCCTCCCTTTACTGAACGCCTCCTCAACCCCGTTATCGGCTGGGTGTAACCCGCATCACGCCGAGAGATATCCAGTGACAGTTCGGGGCCATTGGGGGACACCCCCAGATATAGGGACAACCCCTGGTAGGTTCCGTATCGCTCCTTGGTATACCGGGCCGTTAGCGATGTGCTTTTGCAGGATATGTCCTTGAGCTTCCAGCCTGGAGGCTTCCAGCCAATACTTTTGGCGCGCTCCATACATACCGATAACAAGTCATCTGCTGACGTGGTGGTGTATATCCGTTTGATAGCGGCCTCGACCGCCCGGCGCTTCTCTTGATTGTTGTGCGCCTCGATTTCGCTGATCGGCGGCCCCGGTGGCTGGGATTTCGGGGGGGGCTGCTTAATATAGGCGTTATAGGCCCACCACCCGCCCCCCATCGCCAGGATTGCCACGGCGCCTGCAGCCAGCAACAACAGGGGGCTCGCGTCGCCATCTCCCCCTCCAATCATGGGGTGTGGCGTACCTTCTACAATGTCGGCGGCGCGTATGTGTGCGGCCGTGTCGAAATGCTTGTGCAGCGGTTCCGGGGCGACAACCCGAAAATCTATACCCAGTGAATAGGTTTCCTGGTACACCGCCAAGCATTCATCCAGTGTCCCCACCACATCCATGCCGGTGATCACTACGCCGCCATTTGCCCCCACCAGCCACCACATATCCTCTTCTTCTGGGGCTACCGGGTAAAAATAAGCGACCGGGAAATCCGCTTTTGCATAGGAGTTTGCTATCCACGCGGCTCCTGCTATTCGGGTTGCCTTCAGCCATGGCGTTCCGGCGGGCACGAATACAAACGCCGCCCGCTCCTTGTTGCTATCGACCTGCAACAGGACTTTACCCTTGCCTCGCTCCTTGATCGCCGCCCGTACTGCTGCCTTAGCGCCGCCACGACTGGCTGTGCTCGCGTCCTCCCAGTTCAGGCCCGCGAGCACAGCCAGCCCGGCAAATTCAACGACAAAGGGTTCTTTGCTGTCCATTGCTATTCGATACCCTCATTGATGATCTTTGGGGTAACCAACAGAACCAGGGTGGTATCACTGTACTCTGCTTTACGCTGCCCCCCGGCCATCCACGCGCCTCGACCAAAGATGCCCGCTTTGTTGAGTAGCGATAAATTGTTCTCGAACCCGGACAGAACCAATGTCTGACCACTGTTGAGCAACACTCGCTGCATGAAGGAACGGCGGGTCTGGTTTGGTGATTTCAGCGTGACCCCGTTGAGCGGGTTGCCCACAACCGTCTCATCGAACCCCTGCAACGCTGTCAGGTTTACCTCCATCTGGAGCACCAAGCGCCGATCCGTGAGCACATGCGGCGTCAGGGACAACCCCAGCCCCGTACTCACTACATCTTGTTTGACCTCTTGCGAAGTGCCAGCGTTCGCCACCAGGTTGGACTTGATTTCCGACACATACGATTGCTCGTCAGCCACAATCAGATTGGCCGTCTGGTTTGATATGGTGGTGACCGGGGCTGATGTGACCAAAGCAATATGTCCTACGGCATCCAGCGCAGAGAGCACCGCTGACGATCCTGCCCAGCCTCCATCAATGACCTGAAAGCTCAGATTGCCCGCATTCTGGCTGGAAAGTATATTGTTGACTAGGGACACACCAAAATTGGAGTTCTTGTAAATCATGTCCCAGTTCACGCCATGCTCGGCGCTATCCTTCGATTGATAGGCCAATACCTGAACGTCCACCACTACCTGGCGATGCAACCGCCGGTTCTCCCCCTCGATATAAGCGTTGACCCGACGATGCACCGCCGCTGTATCGGTTACAGCAATAGCACCGCTGGCCTCATTAACCACCACGTGGCCATCCTTTGACAACATGCTTTCAATCGTGCTTTGCACAGACTTCCACAGGTCGGCCTTGGCGGTCACCTTTGATGACGATCCACCTTTTGTATCCGTGCCGCCGCCATCAGTCTCCCCCTCGCCTGTGGAAGTGGATGACAACTCATGCGTATACTCCGCACTTCCCGGTAGCGAATGCAGGTAATACACCTCGGTGGTGTATCGATGCATGTTGATGACGCCCCCTTTGTACTCCCAACCGGCCTTCGCCCGGGAGGACAGCACATCCATCAGGAATACAAGGTTCCCCTTAAAAGGAAACGAGAACGGCTTTACGTCTTTTATGTCATCAGAAATGATGACCGGAATGCCTGACAACCGGGTAATGCGCTGGGCCAACTCGGGGAGACTGGTTGCCCTGGACACCCTCATCTCATAGTTGGCCTTGAACACTCGAGGTAGCCGTTCTCCTTTATATAAGGAGATGGGATCCCCGACCACATCTGGAACCGTACTTGAACGAAATGTTACGTCATCCACCTGTCGGTGGCGCTCCAGGGCTGCCTTCGCATCTGTTTTCGTCTGCCCATGGTGCAGGCTGCTTTTTTCGACGGTCTGAACACTGCTGCAGGCGTTCAGCATAAACAATACTGCAACCAGTATTCCATATCCAATACGTTTGCTTATCATCCTCATCGTTGACTCCATTCCTGCCCACCCATTACCCGAAGCACCTTGTTGGTAGATGCCCGGAAACTCAGGGGGGCCTTGGCATGCTTCAATGTTTGCGCCAGCTGACTGGCCGCCACATCCACCCTTTTGGCGGTATAGGTGGCCGACGCTATTACCGGATAGTCCACCGAAGCCGACCACACCAGGGTCCACCCTTCCGCGTCGCACCAGCGCTGCAAGTTCTCCCGTATGGTCTTGCCTTTTTCCAGGCGGTAGGCGTGGTAACCGCTTTTGCTCGCCTTGGCGCTCGCCATTTTGGGAACAGGCACCCCGTTCACCACCCTTGCGGTGCTTTTCTTGTTCTTTGGGGACACCTTTTCCTGAGCGGCTTTCGCCTTCTTTGTCTGCTTCAGATTGCTTTCAATCAGTTCCCGGTTGGGCTTCTTGCGGGTTGCCATAACCTGCTTTCCAGACCAATCAACCACGAAGTAAAGGCGGTTCCTGGCACCCAGGTCTTCCAGAATGGACAACCAAGTTTTGCCCCCCTTCCAGTCCACCTTGTCTTTGCGCACCGTGCGATCCGGCGTGATCAGCCGCCATCCTTCCGGCGCGATCAATGCGAACGCATCCCGCAGCTCATTTTGGTTGCCATAGCCCTCAACCGGCTTGCCCGGGTATCCCGTACCTATCTGCTGCAGGGGATACCCGTAATCCATAAACCCACCAGCACTCACAGGCACCGGCTTGGGCTTTGGCATTTCCTCTACCGAAAAATAGGCCTGACTCCCCTGTGCAGCCACCAGGCCCACCAGGACTACGGCCAGTTTCAGTTTCTTTCCGCTCTGTTTTTTCATTTGTACTCTCTAATGGGTAGGGTTACGGGGACATATCTGCTGTAGCGACGCATGCTCAGGGGCGGGCGATATCTTCCCACTACGGTTCTTTTGAAGAGCGACCACAAAACCGGAATGCTCAACCCCAGCATGTCCAGTATCGTGGAGGAAACCATTAGGAATACCGTGGCATACACAAGCCTCATATCCCAATGGAGCACCAGCGCCAGTAGCGGCGCTGCCGTTAGCGCATCAAAAAACAATATGCGCGGGCGAAGCGCGGTGTCTCGCCAATGCCACTCATTCATGCCGCTCTGCCTCTCCTGTCCTGATGCATCCGCTCTTGCGTGATGCGGGTGTACGTCTCTTCACTGATCAGTCCGCCTTCCAGCTTTTCCTTGGCGTCTGCTATCAGCGGACGCCCTGATGCTTCTAGCATTTCTTGCGTTACACGCACGATGTTCTTGACCTCCGCGCCCTGCAACTCCCGGCGCACATCCGGTGTCACCTCCAGCCATTCGCGGATACACAACCGCCCACCCTGTTCACAAGGCTCCAACTTCTGGTAGACCACCGTGCGGGTCGCGGGCGTAAGCTGCGCCCAGACTCCTGCCCGCTCACTGTAGTCAAATCGGTTCACGATCTGCGCCAGCGTCTGCGGTACCGAATCAGCATGCAGGGTGCTGTACACAACCGCCCCGGCATTCGCCAGGTGCAACCCGTTTTGCATGGTTTCCCGGTCGCGCATCTCGCCCACCAGAACCACATCAGGCGCTTTTCTGACCATGTTTCTCAACGCGACGCCAAAATTCTGGTAGTGCGCGGGAACCTCGTGCTGTGTACAAAACCCAACATCATCAGCGTCCTCCCGCAGACTGAACTCCACCGGGTCTTCAATGGTCTGCATATTCACACGGCGATAACGCAGAATATTCTTTAGAACCGCCGCTATTGAGGTGCTTTTGCCCGACCCGGTAGTGCCGGAAAACAACACCAGCCCCGTGTCGGGCTCCAGTTTCTGCAACATCTCGCTGTCGATCCCCAGTTCTGCTGGCGTAGGGGGGCGCCCGGGAATCATTCTCAGAATGACCTCCGAGCCTGAATCCCACCCGGACACACACCCAGACAGGTTGCCCCGAAATCGCACGAACCTTCCCCGTCCCGCCTGCACCTCGTAGGCGAAGTCTGTCGGTGATCCTGAGTGCGCCTTAGCGGACGCCGAGGCATCACGGGTCAGCTGGTTGGCGACATTACTTACCTCGTCCGGCATCAGCGGCCGCCGGGTGATCGCATACCAGCGCCCATGCAGGCGCCCTCTCACCGGCGACTTCGGCCGCAAGGTGATATCCGAAAACCCCTGCTCCACCGCCCACACCAGCAACGGGTTGACGGCATCCAGATCCCAGGCGCTTAACGGTTCGTCGGGATAGGTGAGATCACTAGCGGTTCCCACTTTCCTACCTCCTTCTGATAACTTGCGTCACGGGTTAGCTGTGTAAACTTTTGATCCACCGACAACACGTTGCCCTCGATGATCACCTGCCCTGGCGCCTCTTGCACCAAGACCTTCTTGACGATGCCCTGCCTCACCAGTAGGTGGTAGCGGGCCGCGCCGACCAGATCACGCTCCAGTCGCGCCAACCCCAACCTAAACAGGTGATTCGCTTGCCTCATACCGGCCTGCCAGCCCCTTTCCACCCCCACGGTCCATGCCTGCTGCTCGGCGCGGTTTTCCGGCACCAGTGCGGGGGGGATCTCCAGCTTCACGGGAAAGCGCTTCAGCAGGTAATCTCTCCAGTTGGGCGGTCGGGACACAATGGCCGCCGGCTGAATCACCTCATAGGTCACCGCGTTATATACGGCCTTGGTGCGCCCCTTTTTTGACCACCCCGCCCGGCTCTCTGTATAAATCGGTGGCAATACCCGCTCACCAATCATGACCAGACGGAAGTCATAGATGCGCTCCAGATTCTGTGCCTGCCCATTGAGTACACTCGTGATCTTTTCGTAGCGGTACGCAAGCCCCGCCTGTACTCCCAGGGTTTCTGCCGCCTCTCGTATAGCGTCCAGGCGGATTTTTGTCGGCACCAGATCCTCTGTCCCACGCTTTTGCTCACGGTGCGGCACGGTGGCGGGCAGGCTGATCACCTGCTGATATTCGGCGCTCTGATGGTAGTCCACAGCGGGCGGCGGGATATCAGCGGGCATCATCACTTGTGGCCCTCATACACGATCTTCACTGCCTTCTGTGCCTCATCCACAAGAACGCCAACACTGTTACCCGCCTGCCACCCTATGTTCTCCAGGATGTCGCCCACTGGTGCGTCCCGTGCATCCACGATGACCGTGACCGGGTTTGCCGGTGGCGTCCCTGTGGTGTGCATGCGATACCCCACCTTGCGGGCTACTTCGTCCACGATAGCCTCTAGCGTGTATACCCCGCTGGGAACGGCCACCTTTTTCGCTAAAACCCCCTTCCATCGGTGCGCTTTGGCAATACGAGGCTTTTTCTTGGCCGATGCGTATTCAACCTGCGACACCAGCAGCATCGCTTCACTGACTCGTTTAGCGCTGTTTTCAATGCTGTTAAGCACCGGATCCAGGGTAGCCTCCTTTGGCGGGTTACTGTTGCATGCCCCCAGAAGGATTGAGAACGCGATTATCGACGCCCATTTCACTGTATTGCTCATAATTGCGTGTGCCGCATTAATGGTTAACGCTGGTGCATCAGCACCTGCTTCACTTGTGCTTATCAGGTGCTTTCCCTGTTTTGTTGCGCACCTCATCCTTGCCGCTTCGTGCTGCACACCTGATTCGCGGGTGTTTAACTGCTGCCTTACACCTGTGCCACGCCTGCTTTTCGGCTGCTTTGCCGCTGTTTGATATGCGTCACAGTAACCCGGGGAGTCCAACATACGGTTAACCCTCTTCTGCATCCAGCTGCTGTCTAAGGTTGGCCACCAATGAGGAGACCGCATGACTATCCGGGGGCTGGGCGGGCATAGCCGCACCACCGCCGGCGCCAGTTTCCCCGGTGTTCGCCGTAGGCGTTTCATGGTGGGCAAGTGCATCCTTGGCTTCCTCCTTCTCTGGCGATGCCTGGGAAGGCGGCGGCGCTTCTATACTGGGAATGGGGATCACAGGGGCCGGTACAGCCTGGCTGCCGCTCATCTCCTGCAGTATCAGGCGCACCACATTTTCCGAAAGGCGTGGGCGACCCGCAGTATCCTTTGGCAGTTGGGCTATCCACTCCAGTACCACTTTGTGGTCAGCAACATGGTCATACAGACGCACCATAATGTGTTTCGCAGGCTTGCTTTTCCCCGTACTCATGCTGGCGGCAATCAATCCAGGAAAGTCAACAGACCGCGCACCACCGCATACCCGGGGTCCGCACTCAAACGGGCGTGGGGAACAATCCGGGTGATGGCAGGCTCAAACAGTGGCGCCCCTCCTCCACTGATAAACACCCTGGCGATATCGTTGGCACCATGATCCCAGGCAGCTATCAGCGCCTCCTCGATGGGTTTAGCCACCTGAGTGGCCAGCTGGCCGATGATCTCGGTCAGGTCCAGTCGCTCATCACGGAACATGACACTGCGGGAGCGCATGACCTCCGGCATAATGGCCGGATCCACCTTGAGCCCCTTTTCATCGTCCAGCCAACGCGCCAACGCCTGGGTCAGTGCGGACACCCCTACCTCTATACCGTTGGAGCGCCAATTCTGCAGGCGCCCATTGTGGAGAACAGCGTACCCGGTGGTATAGGTGCCAATATCCACGACTGCGGACTGGTAATTCATCACCTCCGCATTACCGGTGGCTTCGTGCAGAAGCGCGGCCAGTGCTTGCGGCATGACGTTGGCCTGCATGGTGACCTCATACTCCCGCTTGCCCACCATGAACTGGTGCTTGCAGTTAAGGTGATCCAGGATGGCTTTACGATGCGCCCCGTATACTGCCTGTGGCAGACCGGTGGACAATAGAACCTCGAATGCGCCCCCATCAGGAAACGCCCGGGCGATAGCGGCATAGAGAATCGCCGTCCACCCGGGCGACCCCGCCCATGAGCCAGACAACGAGTTAACCCGCTGATTAGGGCGAAACAGTGATCCCGTTTCATCGCCCACAGCCCACAGTGTGCCGTTGTAGCTCACCAGGCCATAAGCGTCAGGATCATAGATATCATCGGCCACCCCGCCGGGAAACTCAGCTGCCGCTGTGGGGAAATCGGCTACCTCTACCTTTTTCTTGGTGGGGTCACTGTACCAGGCCAACTTTGTTACGCCGGACCCTATATCTACTGCGAGTGGGTATGCCATATCTACTCCGTCAAGATGCTTTTACTAAATACATAATACCGAAAGGGCATGAAAATCCTGTGCCCCTTTAGTGGAAAGGGGGGGGGAGCTGCTAAACGGCTTTCTGGTGGGAACTGGGTGCAGTGAAAAAACGGGATTCTGTGGCCAGCGCGCGCAGGTATCCCGGGTCAGCGCCTTCCACCTCTGGGGCCGCGAAAAGACGCTGGGTAGCCGTTAGCCATTCCGGTTGGGCAGGCATCTTGTGTGTGGCCCGCCGCTCTTGTTCTTCTGTGATCCCCGTGTACGGGGGAATCAGATTGTGAGGGTAGGCGATTTGCGTGACCAACTCGGACATCTCAGCCGTGGAAGGAAGGGAGACAATAAAGCGACCCATTCCATACCCGCGCACAACAACCCCATCACATGCCAGTTCCGCCGCTTTGTAAAAGCACTGATGGCGATCCATGGCGCGCAGAAACGGGGTGATCGGGTTGATCGAGCCCGCTTGGGATGGCCCGGGGCGATGCCACTGAAGCCCGAGAGATAGCCAGGCATTGTGCAAGAACAACGAAGCCGATACAGAAAGGTTGTATATGTCCTCCCCTCCCCCCAGGTTATCCAGCAGGTCATCCACCATTGGGATGGGCAGCCACTCACGGGAAACAAAGGCTTCCAGAACGGTGACGGCGCTTACCTCAGACATCCATACCAGCTCTGGCAGGGACAGCCATACCCGCTGGTCGGTGGCACCAAAACCCCCGCCATAGTTGATCAGTGGATAAACATCAGGATCGAAGTCAGAAATGCGCACCCGCGCCAGAAGGGGAAACGGCATTTCTTTGGCCCACCCGTTCACTTTCTCTGGCGAATCCGGCAGCTGCGCGGTACGCACCTGGCTCCAGTCTGGCGAGGGCACCCGTATTTCCGACAGTATGGCGGCTGAGTAGGACGCCTGCGGGAACATCACTGCACCAAACTGCGCCCGGCGCATCCTGTTGTAGCTCTCACAGGTCTGGAACCAGGTGGTGGCGTCCTGCAACGCTCGCTGTACCTCATCATCCACGACCGGGTTGAACTCCGGCCAAAGGTGCCTTCTCAGCCCCTCCGACAAGGAGCGCTGAGGCACCTTTTCCAGACCCACCAACTGATTACCCATGAGCAGCACCCGGTACACCACCGTGGCCATAACCTCCGCCATGGCGCGAGGATCATCCTCCGGCACACCAAGTCGCGCACCAAGATCATGCAGCTTTTCATGCAGAAAAGACCGTGAACGAAACCGGGTATGATTTCCCAGGCCAGCTCGAAACAGGGCTGTGTCATCAAGATTGGTAACCCATACGAAGTCACTACTCAACCCGCGTCCGGCATCCGAAAGGTCAGCAGTGGTGCCGATACGGAAGCTCTCGCCCTGGGGCAGCGCGGCCCAACCGGAAGCGTGGGCGTCCTCATCGTCAAATATGACCACACCGATTTTATCCAGCATCAGTTAACGGCTCCCACAATTGGGGCGGGTGTGCGCGCCAACTGGTCTGCAACCAGTAGCTGCCCGCCTCTTTGTACCGATCCAGATCAGGCAGCAATCGCAGCGGCTGAAGAACGTCCTTCCTGTTGTCGAACACTGAATCTTTCAAGTGCCCAAGCGCCTTGCCAAACACCGCCGGATGGGATGCGGCCCCGCCGGGTACGCTGAACCGCTCGTCAACGCGCCCCGCCAGCCCGCGAAACATGTTGTACACCCGTCTCGCCGCTTCCTCGGTTTCTTCCGTGAGAAGGCCAGCCAGCATGGCGTGGCAAAGCAGGTTCAGATGGGCCTGGGGCAGCTCTGGCAGCCAGATCAACACCGCGCCTTTGCGCCACCCCGCATACCCAATGTGGAACACCGAGTGACAAAACGGGCATGCAGGAACCAGGTTCCTTGGGTCATTGTTGCAGTGATCGTCGTCCATGTGGTGAGCCTCAAGAAACCCGGATGCCAGCAGCGTTCCCGGCGCGGCGTCTGGTGTTCCTCGCGTCTGGAACCCGCAAAACTGGCAGGTATAGCCCGTGCTTTCCATGCGGTTGAGCCGGTTGCGGACATATTCAGCATTGCGCATCTCAGTATCCGGTTCGCTGTGCATGCGCCATCGGGCACGCTTGACGGAGATCAACAGGCGACCCGCCAGGGGACCAAGAGACACTTTGGCAAGGTGATCTTCAAACATTGTCTAGTTTCCCAGGAAGGAGCCAAAGAACTCCAGGAACTGTTCGTTGTAGGATTCTCCCGCAGTAACAGCTAACAGCTGCAGGAACGACAGAAAATTGATGGCAAGCGTACCGCCCAGAAGGTGGGTGAATGCCGACCCCATCGAGCGCCCCTGCCCCCCCTTGCCGCCGCGCATCAGCCATGTACCGCGCACCACCCCCGCTATACCAACCAACGCGATCACGACCAACGAAAAGAACACGAACTCCTGTGGCCCGGTATCCCTCGTGGGTATCTCCATCAGGATGTTCTCCGCTTCGGTGACATTGGACATGCCGTACACGGTGAACTGCAGCCCTCTGATCCAGAACGACAGGTTGATCAACAGCGACCCCACAATCAGCGACCCGGCCAGCAAAGCCGACCCTATCGAGCCGCCCCCGGTGCGGAACAAATGAGGCGCACTGAGCATGGCAGCAATGATCATAATGAAGCCGAACATGCGAATGAGGAAGACCAGTGGGCCGGACATGGCCTGCAGTTCCGCCGCAATATTTGCCAGCACACCCGCCGAGGCGGGCTCGGAGAACACCCCCACGAGCAATACAAACAACAGTAAACGCGGCATCATCACTTGTTCCGAATAACGCCGAATGTTGTGCGAACAACCAGCTTCTTGGGGTCTATGGATAACACCTTGGAGCCGTTGATTCGGTCACCAACACGTATAAACTCGCGCTCCCCCTTGGGGCCCACGATTACAGCCTTCTTTTTGGTGGCCGCCGACACATGCCACCCCGGGCGCACCTCAACATGCTTCACCCAGGTCCAGAAGCTGCCCAGAGATATCCTGATTGTTCGAAGAGACTTGTTGATTTCCTCAAACTTCTTTTCAGTCTCGGGCGACACCCCGCCTTTTTGATGACTGACGTTCTCGGCCAGAGAATTGACCCGGTTGGTCAACTCATCCAGCTGCTCGAAAAGCGCGGCCTGAGACATTTCCATGCTGTTAATCCGTTCGTCCATCGTTTGCAGCGCCGCGTCCCCGGGAGACAGGGAGCCATGAACGGCCAACACCCCCCCGCTCGGGGGCGCTTTTCTGTCCGCCGCGATCAACTCATTTGCCGGCTGTTGCTGGCGGACGGCGGCCTGTTGCGAAGCAGGTTCCGCCGCCATGAGCGCCGCATCCACTGGGTTGACCACCTGCGCAGCGCCCACCGGACTGGACGCTGGCGCCTGTAACCGCAGCTGGTTGGCGGTCATCCCCCCGTAGGGGGAGGCGGCATTCACCCGGTTCACCGGCACCGCCTCGCCTTGCCGGGGCGGCTGCGTAGCGGTTGCACCCTGGCCAGGCGTGGGCGCATTGGAATTGGAGGGGGCGCCAAGAAAGGGATTCAGCACTCCACTGCCGATAACGCCGGCCACCAGGAACGCCACTGCGATAGCAATACCAAACATCGAGAGCAGCAGCGTCATTTTGGAGACACCCTTTTGTACGGGGTGAGGCTGCGACCAATTCTGTGCGCCCCGCCGGGTGTGCGCGGGTGGCGACTCATCGTAACCCGCGCCGCTGTCAAGAACGGGGTCCGGCTCATGGGAGGCATCCAGGTCATCCAGGTTATTCAGATCAGAGAAATCATTCATTTTTGCACCTCAAATATCATTACCGCCACCAAGATGTCCGGATCCAGGGTCACAGTAGGTGGGCGGTTAAACTGGCTGGCCAATACATTTGACACACGATCACCAACCCGCCCCAGCGCGACGCCCACCTGTTCCTCGGTACTCAGGTCGCGTATGACCGTTTCCACGGTGCCGCCCGGGCCGATAGTGGTTTGCGTGGTGCCGCCTGCCAATACGGCTTCGCTTGCCCCCTCCAGCAGCGCGGACGCAATCAGCCCTCCCCATCGCTCCCAGTAGTGGTGATCCACATCGGAAGCGACAGCCAGCGTTTTCTTGCGGGCATCCATGGCGTAGCCACGCATGGTGTAGGTGACGCCATTGGATAAAGTGATGTGGTTGTACTCAATAACCAGGTGGTCATCACTCCGCTTATATGTGCCATCAAGCCTGGCACCGACCAAGCGCGGATCATCGGCATGCACAACCGTACCAGCCACCGGTGGAATAGATAGGTCGGAATCCACCGACACATCAGAGCTGATGAACAGCACATCCCCAGGCAACAGCGCCTTGAGTTCCGGCGGAACGGTGCGCGCCGCACCAGAGACGGCGGTAGCTTGTTTATCTTTTTCAGAAGAAGCGGCCAAGCCCTCTTTTATCACCGGTGGCGGCTCATACTGCACAACCGTGGTGCCATGCCCGGAAAGCGCAGCCCAACCGGCCTCACGCCCTGTAAGGTACTGCTCAATCTGCGCCTGCGCGGTTGGTAACCGTGGCGGCGGCGGGGGGGGAGGCGTGGGCGCAGGCGCGGCCTTGGGGGCCGGTGCTGCTTTCGGCGATTTTGGCAGGGGCTCATAGATAGGCTTTGCAAAATAACTCTCGCCCTTTCGGGCGGCCGCATCATAGTTGATCTCATTGCCTTCTTTAATCATGCCCTTGACGGTTTCGGGCATGGTCAAGTCGCGAGCATCCGGCACAAGGTCTTTGACTGGCGCCTGATTTCTCACCCCCCGTATGTTGACCCCGGGAGCGATATTCTCTTTGTCAGAATCCAGAGTAAACACCGAGTAGATACCAAACACCCCCAGTACGATCACGAATGCAAACACCACCCACCACTTTTTGTCGATCAGCCCACGGATAGGCACCTTCTTCTGCTTATTGGGATGAGTGTTCGGCATTACTGCCCCCCATGGCCATCAAGCGCGCAGACGAGATATCCAGGTCTATTACAGCTACCTCGCCGTCCCTGGCAATCATCAGTGATTCCTGTAACGGCAGGCGGTAGGCGCGATAACCGTTCAACCCCCGCTGTACCGTGGTGTAAGGGGAATACACGGCCTCGGTCGGCGCAGTGCGCACGTAAAGCGAATTACCCGCCATCCACACCACCAGGTTGGGCGCAGGCGCAGGCACCCGCACAGCTGAAGCGGTCGGTTTTAGCCCGTCAAGGGTCCGCGTGATCGCGGATTCCGCAACGGGATGCTCTCGCTCACCGACGATGGGAAGGTGCGCATTCGGACCTCGCCCCTTGATGCGGAGCACGACACGATCATCGGTGGTCTTCCCATCCACAACCACCAACACCGATACCGGCAGGGACTGCCCTTTGAGGGTGAACTGAACATTGGTGCGACCGACGCGCCGCAACGGAGACACCTGTACTAAGTTGTGCAATTCATACCCCTCCGGGTCTTCCACTTTGAAAGAGCCCGGGTCACCCGCGCCCAAGGTGGTGATCGGCCATGGCGCACCGGTCACGTCCACCACGGTCATGGATGTCATCATTGCGGGGGAAATATGCACACGCACCGCACCCGCTGTCGGGTCCAAGGGCACATCCACCATGCGCGAACGCATCGTTGGCAGCGCATCTGCAGAGGCACGCTCCATATCGTTGTACAACACAAAAAAATCCTTGAGTTGATCCGGGTTCACCGGAATCATCTGCCGCCTTGTCTCCTGATACTGTGCGGCCTGTGCCTGTGGTTCCATCGCCACGGGTTGGCGCTCTTCACCAGAACGCGCACGGGCCTCATACTGCCGCCCTCGCGCGACAGCGCCATCACCAGCAGGCGGTTGCGCAAGGGCGGCGGCGCTAACAAACGCCATTGCCAGGTAGGCTGTGAATCGATACATAGAAGACCTTCCGCACAAAATTATTGATATCCAACATTCTGGCATAGGTCGCCCAAATTCCTGTGGCTCACGCCGGTCAGTTGAGGCACCGAGCGGGGCGGGGGGGGCTAACGGGGCTTGCGCTTGTGGGATGCCCTTGTGACCAAAAAGCGCGACAAGCCCCTTCCTTCAGGGAGGGGGAGGATAGCGCATCGCCGGTAGGCGATTAGTGAGGGGTTTGCTGTTGTTCGATATAGCGTTTCAGCACCTCGATGGGGGCACCGCCACGGAACCGGCAAAGTACGAAGGCGACCAGAGGTGGCCTTTCTTTCCGATCCAGTGGGTTTTGATGTGCGGGTAGCGTTTGCGCAGACGGCGGGACGACACCCCTTTGAGGCTGTTGATCGACCGCCATCAGCGGCGCGCGCTTTTTGCGCGTCGGCTGGATGAGCTTGTTATGTGCGATTTTTGAAAACTGGCCATAAGTGTTCTGTACTTCATGGGGGCTTCCTCTTTTTTCATCAGGTTTTAGTGTATTATATCGTATAGGAACTTATTACGCATGAGCCCCTCATCTTTCCCCAGGGAACAAGGGCCACGTAGGAAAGAAACAGGTGCCCTGCGAACGGCAATTAATTGTTAATTGGGCCTACCCTAACACGCTGATTACTCTAGCAAACAAAGGAACGCCCCGCATCGCGCCACTGTGGCGCAACCCAGGTGAACCCATGAAACAACTGGACAACATCAAGCATATTGCCTACCTCAAACTGGGGCAGCATCGCGGCACACGCCGCCTCTGGATGCAGGGCCAGAAACTAGAGGACGCCGGGTTTGAGCCAGGATCCCGGTATCGCATTACCCGCGACCCTGATAGCAACACGTTAAACATTGAGATAACCGAAGACGGCGCACGCACCGTCAGCAAGAAGCGCGTGGGGAAAAAGGAGATCCCCGTGGTGGACATCAACAACAAGGTGCTGGCCGAGATGTTCAACAAGTCGGTGGAGCGCGTCTGCGCGGTAGTGACGGACAAGAGCATCATTATCGCCATCCACCCTGACGATGAAGCAGCCGCGGAACGCTATGGGCGGCTGATCGCCAAGCTACACAACAACGAGCCCCTGGCCATCGGTTCTGTTTCTCATGGCGGCGGCATCATGGACAACGCGCTGCACCAGGGGCTGGCAAGTAGCGGCGTGGACGCCCGCCTCGCCTACGCCGTGGAAATCGAGCATAAATATCTTGAGGCCTCGTTGCGCAATAACGAGGTCTGGGATGAGCGCAGCATTTCCGTATGCGCTCCCATGGAGGAAGTCGATCCAAGGCTTCTACCAAAAATCGACATCTATGCCGGAGGGATACCCTGTACCGGCGCCTCCCGTTCGGGAAAAGCGAAGAACAAGATCGCCCATGCCGAAGAGCACGAATCTGCAGGTGCCCTCTTCTTGGCGTTCCTCACCATTATGAAACAGGGCAATCCGTCCGTGGTTGTTCTGGAAAATGTACCGGATTACCGGCACACCCAATCCATGACCGTAATCCGTTCAGCACTGAAACAACTCAAGTACCAGGTTCACGAAACCATCTTGGACGGCGCCGAACACGGGGCGCTGGAAGCGCGCAAGCGTTTTTGCATGGTGGCTGTCACGGAGGGCCTTGAGTTCAACTGGGAACGTCTGCGGCCGATCCGCAAAAAGGAGGCGCGCCTGGGCGATGTGCTTGATGCCATCGAGGACACCGATGGTATGTGGCGAACCTATGCCTACCTGGACAAAAAAGCAACCCGAGACAAGGCTGCTGGCAAAGGGTTCAAACAACAGCTTGTTACCCCGGATTCTACCTCGGTGGGCACTATCGGGCGCGGCTACCAGAAAGGCCGATCCACTGAGCCATTCTTGGCGTCTCCCACGGACCCTGGCAAAAAACGACTGCTGACCCCCAAGGAGCATGCTCGCGTGAAAACCATACCCGAGCACCTGGTGGAGGGGCTATCAAATACCATAGCCCACGAAATCCTTGGGCAATCCGTCATACACAGCGCCTTTGTTGCCACGGGCATTCTTATCGGCAACACGCTGCTTGATGCTTATGACGACATGGATGCATCCGATGCGTCAAAACTCACAGGGCGGGAAGTCCCAGAAATCGTTATGGAGTTTGGCGAACCGGAAAAGCCTCGCAAACGCCGGGCGCCGCATTAA
>NZ_JBHNMF010000002.1:0-33135 GCF_048562965.1 Thiolapillus sp.
AAGTTGTTGCGTAGTGCTGGGTGACCAGGACGGCTGGGGCACCAATAGGTTGTCAAAGGCCGAGTCGATTTTGGGGACTGGGATGTCCCAAAATCTATCACGAGGCCGAAGACACGCTTGATCGATGATTGCCTGAAAGCTTGGGATGAACACCCACTGCAGCCACTGATCCAGCGTCATGCGGTCATGGCAGAAAGGTGCTGTGCTTTCGAAGGCTTCGCTGTCCGGAGGCAGATCGGACCACCAGCCCAGCTGCTGAAGTTCATTCTCGAGCCGTTGTAAGTATCGGGAAAGTTTCTGATAATCATATTTCATGGCTTGTCTTCTCATGTTCTTTTCCGGACCGGATTATGGCAGATATCGAAGTACTACCGGAGTTTCACGCAGTTTGCCCAGTGCCTTTTGGATGGGTGGCCGTTGCCGTGGAAGAGGATGCCGTGCGCGAAATCCGTATTCTGGAGCAACCGCCCGAAAGGACTGCTATCCCTGAACCCCTGGCCGAAACGGTCTGCCGGAAGTTGCAGGAGTGGTTTGCCGGCGGTGACTGGCCCCAGGGGATTCCTGTCAACCCTGAGGGAACGGCCTATCAGAAAAAGGTTTGGCAGGCCCTGCTGCGTATTCCCAGTGGGGAAACACTGACGTATGGTGAATTGGCCAGGCAACTGTCCAGCGGACCAAGAGCCATTGGCGGTGCCTGCCGCCGAAACCCCGTGCCCTTGCTGATTCCCTGTCATCGTGTCGTGGCAGCAAATGGCGATGGCGGTTTTGCCGGACATACATCGGGGCAGTGGATGGATATCAAGCGCTGGCTGCTGAATCATGAATGACGGGCAGGGCATAGCGCTGTTTACAGAAATGCTGTGGATGGAGCGGGGGCTGTCGAAAAACACCCTGGCGTCCTACCGGTCGGATCTGCGCCATGTTGCCCGGTGGCTGGAGGCTGAAAAGCAGGCGTCCCTGCTGGAGGCGCACAAGGAATATCTGCTTGCCTATCTGGCGCATATTGCGCTGCGTGGTCAAAGCGCCCGTACCAGTGCGAGAAGGCTGTCGGCGCTGCGGCAGTTTTTCCAGTATGCGCTGAGGGAGAACTGGGTGGCGGAAGATCCCACGCTCGAGATACAGGCTCCCCGGCTCGGTCGTCCCCTGCCAAAGACCCTGACCGAGACTGAAGTCAAGGCACTGCTGGAGGCACCCGATCTGGACAGCCCGGAAGGCTTTCGGGATCGCAGCATGCTGGAACTCCTGTACGCCACGGGACTGCGGGTCACCGAGCTGGTCAATATCCGTCCGGATCAGGTCAGCTTCAGCCAGGGACTGGTGCGGGTGACGGGCAAGGGCGGCAAGGAGCGGCTGGTGCCCATGGGAGATGAGGCCCAGCACTGGATACAGCGTTTCCTGCAGGGTGGCAGGAAGGAACTGTTGGGCGAGCGCCTCTGCGATGCCCTGTTTCCCACCCGGCGCGGCAGCGGCATGACCCGCCAGGCATTCTGGTATCGCATCAGGAAGCATGCGATGACCGCGGGGATCCAGAAACACCTTTCACCTCATACGCTGCGTCATGCCTTTGCCACGCATCTGGTGAATCATGGTGCCGACCTGCGCGTGGTGCAACTGTTGCTGGGGCACAGCGACTTGTCCACCACCCAGATCTATACGCATGTGGCGAGAGAGCGGCTCAAACAGTTGCATGCCGTTCATCATCCCAGAGGGTGATCTGGTGCAGGTAATCTTTTTTACTTCCAGTTACAATGCAGCTCAAATGAAGGAACCTATGAACAGGTCGTGAACTGGCAGCTTGTGTTGGAAACAGGTGGGAAAAGGCAGAGATGAGCCACTGCCTCAAGGCTCCCGTTCACTGGAAGTTGCCGTTCGTTTCTGGCGCAGAGGATGTGCCCTCTCCCCGTTCTTTGTTCCCCCAAAATGGATACCTGAAAACTATGCGATACCGACCGTCGATTTCTGCTGTACTGCTTCTGTTGCTGGTGCTGGCCACAGGTGTTTCCCTGGCCGCTGCGCCGGACCCGGCCATTGAAAAAGTGCGTGCCGAGCTGTCCAAACGGCCGGGTGATATCTCGCCGGACAGCATAGAAGCTTCCCCTGTGCCGGGTTTGTATGAAGTGCTGATCGGTGCGCGCCTTTATTATGTGTCTGCCGATGGCCGCTATTTCATTCAGGGGCAGATGACGGATATCGAGACCGGACAGAATCTGACCGAAGCCAAGGTAGCCCAGGCGCGCAAGAAACTTATCGACGCCGTGGGAGAGGACAACATGATCATCTTCGGCGATGCCGGTTTGAAGCACACCATCAGCGTGTTCACCGATATCGACTGTGGCTACTGCCGCAAGCTGCATTCCCAGATCGATGAATACAACAAGCAGGGTATTCGCGTGCGTTACCTGTTCTATCCGCGAGCTGGCCTGAACAGTGATTCCGGGCGCAAGGCAGTGTCAGTGTGGTGCGCTGATGACAGGAAAAAGGCGCTCAGTGAAGCCAAGCAGGGCAAGACGCTTGCACCGAAAAACTGCGCCAATCCCGTTGCGGATCACTATGCCCTTGGGCAGATCGTTGGCGTGACGGGGACGCCGGCGCTGGTGCTGGAAAACGGTGAGCTGCTTCCCGGGTATATTCCACCCGCACGCCTGCGCAAATTACTGGATTCCAAAATGGCAGAGCAAAAACCTTAGTTGTCCATGAGTGCGATTCCACTGCATACGGCCTGCGCCTCCGATGTGGGGCTGGTGCGAAAAACCAACGAAGACTACCTGTTCGTCATGGCGGAACAGGGTATCGTTGCCCTTGCTGACGGTATGGGGGGGCATCTTGCCGGTGAAGTGGCGGCAGAGGTGGCCGTGGAAGTTGCCGTGGAAGAACTGCGTCATGCGCAGCGTTTTGGCAACATGGATACCATGCAATGCCTTATGCATCTCGGCGAAGCGGTGGAACGCGCGAACCAGTCTGTCTATACCCTGGCCAAGAGCAAGCCGGAACTCGACGGCATGGGCACCACACTGGTGCTGGCACTGTTCCACGAAGACCGGATTTTTTATGCTCACGTGGGTGATTCGTGCCTCTACCTGCTGCGCAACGACCGGCTCATGCAGCTGACGCGGGATCATTCCCTGATTCAGGAAGTGCTGGACCACGGCATCTTTCCCAACCGCGGCGAAGCGAAGGAAGCCGGCGTGGGAGAGAACGTACTGACCCGCAGCCTGGGCTTTACCGTGGAGATCAACGTGGATGTGAACGAGGCGGCGGTGTGCCGGGACGACCTGTTCCTGTTCTGCAGTGACGGCCTTACCGGGCCCCTGAAGGAAAGCCAGATCCAGCAGCTGATGAGCCGGGAAGAGCTGTCACTGGAAAGCCGCGCCAAGGTGCTGGTACAGGCTGCCATGGATGCCGGCGGGCGGGACAATATCTCTGTGGTACTGGCGAGGCCCATGCTGGGTACGCCTGAATAGGGGCAACGCAGTTCAGTCCAGCAGTGCTTTCAGCCGATAGAGTGTTTCCAGCGCCTCTCTGGGTGTGAGTTCGTCCGGGTCTGTCTCTTCCAGCATGTCGCTCAGTGCCGTATTCACAGGTGCAGGCTCCGGCGTCAGCTGCAGGGACAGTTGTGGCATCTGAAACTCTGCATGACGCAAAGCGGCATTCTCCAGTTCCTGCAGCCGTTCCCTCGCGCGCTGTATGACTGCTGCCGGCACACCTGCCAGGGCGGCCACCTGCAACCCGTAGCTCTGGTTGGCGGGTCCTTCCTTGACCGCATGCAGGAAGACGATGCTGTCGCCGTGCTCCACCGCATCCAGATGCACATTCACCACGCCGGCATGTTCCTCCGGCAGGGTGGTCAGCTCGAAGTAATGGGTGGCGAACAGGGTGTTGGCCTGGATGCGCGTCGTCAGTTCCACGGCGCAGGCCCAGGCCAGGGAGAGGCCGTCGAACGTGCTGGTGCCGCGTCCGATTTCATCCATGAGCACCAGGGATTGCTGCGTGGCGTTGTGCAGGATATTGGCGGTCTCCTCCATTTCCACCATGAAGGTCGAACGGCCGCCGGCAAGATCGTCGGAGGCGCCGATGCGGGAGAAGATGCGATCCACCGGGCCGATGCGGGCATTGCGCGCCGGCACGAAACTGCCCGTGCAGGCCAGCAGCACGATCACCGCACACTGGCGCATGTAAGTGGATTTGCCCCCCATGTTGGGACCGGTGATGATGAGCATGCGCCGTTTGTCATCGAACAGCAGGTCGTTGGGGATAAAGGTCCCGTCAAGGGCCTGCTCCACCACCGGGTGACGCCCTTCTGTGATGTGAATGCCGGGTTCTTCACTCATCTGCGGACGGTTCAGGTTCAGGCTCAGCGCGCGTTCCGCCAGGTTGGCCAGCACGTCCAGGGCCGCCAGAGCGCCCGCGCAGGCCTGCAGGGGGGGAATGTCCTGCTGCAGCTGCTCCAGAAGATCTTCGTAAAGCATCTTCTCCCGCGCCAGGGCGCGCTCCCGTGCGGAAAGCACCTGGTCTTCGAATTTCTTCAGCTCGGGGGTGATGAAACGCTCGGCGGACTTGAGGGTCTGGCGGCGCACATAGTCTTCGGGAACCGCGTCGGCATGCTGGTGGCTGATTTCGATGTAGTAGCCGTGAACGCGGTTGTAACTGACCTTGAGTGATGCAATGCCCGTGCGCTCCTTTTCCCGGCTTTCCAGGTCCAGCAGGAACTGGTCTGCATTGCGGGAAAGGTTGCGCAGCTCGTCCAGCTGGGCATCCCAGCCTTCGGCGAGTACACCACCGTCGCGGATGAGCACCGGCGGGTTTTCCTTGATGGCCCTTTGCAGCAGGTCCACCAGGTCCGGGTGCCCGCCGGCATCGGCGGACAGGGTGCGGAGCAGGGGTGAATGACAGTCAGTGATCAGGGACTGGATATCCGGGAGCAGCGCCAGGGAATCACGCAGGGTGGCCAGATCCCGGGGACGCGCGGTCTTCAGGGCGATGCGCGCCAGTATCCTTTCGATGTCGCCGATGCCGGAAAGCAGTTGCTGCAGCCCGGACAGGTGGCCGGCTTCCAGCAGTTCTTCGATGGCATCATGGCGGTCGCGAATGGCAGCGCCATCGCGCAGGGGCCGGTTTATCCAGCGGCGCAACATGCGGCTGCCCATGGCAGTGGCCGTGTGGTCGAGCAGTCCGGCCAGGAAATACTGTTTCTGGCCGGACTGGGACTGATCGATCTCCAGGTTGCGCCGGGTGGCGGCATCGATGATCAGGGCATCGTCCCGGTATTCCACGCGCAGCCCGGTGACATGGGGCAGGGCGGCCTGCTGGGTGTCCTGTACGTACTGCAGCAAGGCACCAGCCGCCATGATGGCCAGGTCCAGTCCATCGACGCCGAAGCCGGACAGGTCCTGGGTGCCGAACTGTTTCCGCAGCAGTTGCCATGCCGTGTCGGGATCGAAATGCCAGGCGGGCCGGTGGGTGATGCTGTAACGGCCGGGTGTGCCGGCGGGCAGGGAGGTGTCTTCTTCCAGCAACAGCTCGGCGGGTTTGAGTCTTTCGAGCTCACCTGCCAGTGCCTCGGCGTCGTTCAGTTCCTGCACCGTGAAGCGCCCGCTGCCCAGGTTGAGGGCGGCCAGGCCATAGCGGCCCTTGTGTTCCCACAGGGCGGCCAGCAGGTTGTCCTGGCGCTCCTCCAGCAAGGCCTCGTCGGTGACCGTACCGGGTGTGACGATGCGCACCACCTTGCGCTCCACCGGCCCCTTGCTGGTGGCGGGATCACCGGTCTGTTCACAGATGGCCACCGATTCCCCCTGCCGGATCAGCCGGGCCAGGTAGTTTTCCGCCGCATGGTAGGGGATGCCTGCCATGGGGATGGGCTTGCCTGCAGACTTTCCCCGGGAGGTGAGCGTGATATCGAGGAGCCGGGCGGCTTTTTCCGCGTCGCCGTAGAAGAGTTCGTAGAAATCCCCCATGCGGTAGAACACCAGCATGTCCGGATGTTCGGCCTTGATGCGCAGATACTGCTGCATCATGGGTGTATGCGTGGTTTTAGCAGGCATGGGCGGGTTGCCTGGATGCGTTGGGCAAGATCAAAATCCCCGCGCCTCCTTGATGATCTCATAGGCCTGGCGGATCTCGTGGGTCTTTTTGGCGGCAATCTGCATCATTTCCTCGGGTAGGCCTTTGGCGACGAGTTTGTCCGGATGATGCTGGCTGGTGAGGCGGCGGTAGGCCTTCTTGACCTCGGCATCGCTGGCGTCCGCGCTGATATTGAGCACGGCATAGGCATCAGCCAGGGTAGGGCCGGATTTGGGCTGGTGACCCCTGCCACTGTCGCCAAAGTTCATCTGAGCGCGGATCATGCGCTCCAGCTGGCGGTAGAGGAATTCCGGGATGCCCAACTTGCCGCTGATATGGAGCAGCAGCCGGTCTTCGGCCGGGTCCAGGCGCCCGTCGGCATAGGCGGCCTGGATCTGGATCTCCATGAACATCTGGATCAGCGTGGTGCGCCGGCGGCATTCCTGGCGGAACTGCTGCAACACGCCGTCTAGGGGGAAGCCCTGCAGCTTGCCCTGGTTGAACAGGTCGATGGCGGCACGGCGCATGTCCGCGTCCAGGTTCATGTGCGCCATCACGGCCCGGGCCTGGGCGATTTCCTCGGGCGATACCCGGCCATCGGCCTTGGCCAGATGGCCCATCACCGAAAAGGTGGCGGTAAAAAAGGCGGTCTGTATGCGTTCCTGTTCTTGCGGAGAGGCCGAGGAGGCTTCCATGTCCAGCCCCTTGTCCAGGTTGTGCCCCAGGACGGCGCCCAGCAGTGCGCCCAGCAGTGCGCCCAGGGGGCCGCCCAGCATGAAGCCGAATGCGCCGCCGGCCAGTTTTCCCCACCAGCTCATGTGTTGTTCCCCGAAGATGGTCTGTCACCCGACAGGTGTAGTCCGGCGCTGCTGGCCGGTGGTGCTGGTTTCACTGTGATAAGGCCTCTTGTCACTGGAAGTCGAAGTATTTTTCCACGTCTTCCAGAATCTCCCGCTGCCAGGCATGGAGAGCGAAGCGAAGGCTGGTAGACCCCAGTAGCCGCGAGGCCGCACTGTTTTCCCGGCGTGCCTTGCGCCAGAGGGAAAACAAAGTAGGCCTCCGAACGCGGCGTCCAGTCATTGGGAGCCAAGTACGGAGCAGCAACGAGCTTGCGAAGTTGTTGCGTAGTGCTTGGTGACCAGGACGGCTGGGGCACAAATAGGTTGTCAAAGGCCGAGTCGATTTTGGGGACTGGGATGTCCCAAAATCTATCACGAGGCCGAAGACACGCTTGCAGGTGCATTTCATGCCCGCGGGAAAGGTGATGAGATCGCCGCACCTGAACTCCATGGGCTCACCGCCTTCCGGTGTCACGATGAAACGGCCCCGGGTGATGTAGCAGGTTTCCTGCTGGTGGTAGGTCCAGGGAAAGGTGGATTTTTCCTTTTTCCAGATGCCCCAGTTTTCTACTCCCATGACTTCCAGTTTCATGGGGGAGGGGTTACGCTCTAGCGGTATGCCTTGATCATTCATAATGAAGGTGGATTCTTTTCCGGAGAGAGGGTGAATTCTAATGCAAGATGCGCAGTTGGAACAGTTGGCGCGGGAAACGGGCTTGCTGCTGCTTGAAAAAGGCTTGAGTATGACAGCAGCGGAATCCTGTACCGGCGGCTGGATTGCCAAGCTGCTGACCGATATTCCCGGCTCCAGCGGCTGGTTCGAGCGGGGTTTCGTTACCTACAGCAACGCTTCGAAAACCGAGTTGCTGGGCGTGAGAGAGGACACCCTGGCGCTGTTTGGTGCGGTGAGTGAACAGGTGGCGCTGCAGATGGCCCGGGGTGCGCTGTCGAACAGCCGTGCAGACCTGAGCGTCGCGGTGACAGGTATCGCCGGTCCGGATGGTGGATCTGCATTCAAGCCCGTTGGGACGGTGTGGATTGCCTGGGCGAACGGTGAAACCCTGGTTGCCGAGCGCTGCTGGTTCGCCGGTGACAGGGAGCAGGTCAGGCGCCAGACGGTGGCGCATTCGCTTGGGCGGCTGGGAGCGTTCTGTGCCACGAAGTAAACGCCTGTTTTTTGCGCTTTGGCCGGATGATCGCGTGCGCAGCGATCTGGCTCATCTTCAGACATTGCTGCTCCAGGCACGGGGCAACTGGGTGCATCCCATGGATTTGCACATGACCCTGCAGTTTCTGGGGCCGGTTCCCCCCAACCGGGAGCGTTGCATCTTGGAAGCTGCGGACGCAGTTCAGGGCGCTCCCTTCGAACTGAAGATAAACCGCCTGGAGTTCTGGCCAAAGCCGCGCATCGTCTGGGCGGGGCCGGAACATACGCCCGCCGAATTGTCCGGACTGGTGAAACACCTGGGTGAGAACCTGGTGGAATGCGGTTTCATGCAGGAAAAGCGCGCCTACCGGCCGCATATCACGGTGTTGCGCAAAACCTCACCCTGCATGGCCATGACGCTACAGGAACCTGTCATCTGGAGCGTGAATGGATTTGTACTGGTGGAATCACGCCCCGGGGGCGAACCGCCCTGGTATAAGGTGGCTGAGAGCTGGGGTTTTTTTGCTGATCCGCTGGGAGAATGCCCGTTCACGGGATTTTTCAGCGCGGAAGGGGCAAAAAAGCGGTTTTTTTTCTTGCGGGTGGCTCATCTGCTGAGCCACCGGGGTTCCTATAATGGTTCCGAAGCAAAAAAACACTGGAAAACAAACAGAGAACAAACTAAACTCCACAACGGGAACGGCAAAAGCTGTTACTCACTACGGTAATCGAACAGGTGAACAGAAATGGATGAAAATCGGAAAAAAGCATTGGCGGCCGCTCTGGGCCAGATCGAGAAACAATTCGGTAAGGGTTCCGTCATGCGCATGGGCGATGGAACGTCCATTGCCAACATAGAAGCTATTTCAACGGGGTCCCTGGGGCTGGATATCGCTCTGGGTATCGGCGGCGTACCCAAGGGACGGGTCGTGGAGATCTATGGCCCGGAATCTTCGGGGAAAACCACCCTGACCCTGCATATCGTGGCTGAAGCGCAAAAAGGTGGCGGTACCTGTGCCTTTGTGGATGCTGAGCATGCGCTGGATCCCCAGTATGCGGAGAAGCTGGGTGTGGACATGGACGAGCTGCTGGTTTCCCAGCCGGATACCGGTGAGCAGGCGCTGGAAATCACCGACATGCTGGTGCGTTCCGGTGCGGTGGATGTGGTGGTTATCGATTCCGTGGCCGCCCTGACTCCCAAGGCGGAAATCGAAGGCGATATGGGAGATTCTCATGTTGGTTTGCAGGCGCGTCTCATGTCTCAGGCGTTGCGTAAGCTCACCGCCAACATCAAGCGCTCCAACTGTATCGTCATCTTCATCAACCAGATCCGCATGAAGATCGGCGTCATGTTTGGCAGCCCGGAAACCACTACCGGCGGCAATGCCCTCAAGTTTTATTCCTCCGTCCGCATGGATATACGCCGTATCGGCGCCATCAAGCGGGGCGACGAGGTCGTGGGCAACGAAACCCGGGTTAAGGTAGTGAAAAACAAGGTGGCGCCGCCGTTCAAGCAGGTGGAATTCCAGATTCTTTACGGAGAAGGTATTTCCCGGGAAGGCGAGATCATCGATCTGGGCGTCAAACACGGCTTTGTCGAAAAGTCCGGTGCCTGGTATTCCTACAACGGTGACCGCATCGGGCAGGGCAAGGACAATGTGCGGAAATTCCTGAAGGAAAATCCAGAGATGGCGGCAGATATCGAAGGCCGTATCCGGGCCGAGGTGTTTCCTGATCAGGACATTCCGGAAGCTGAGTCCCGCGAAGCGGAGGCAGCTGGCAAGCCGGGTTCGGAGGACAAGGCCTGAATCCCGACGACCTGAAACACGCCCAACATGCGGCTGTGCACCTGCTTTCCCTGCGGGAGCACAGCCGTTTTGAGCTGGAAAGAAAGCTGTTGCGTCGTTACGAACAGGTAACGGTGCAACAGGTTCTGCAAAATCTTGCACGGCAGGGACTGCAAAGCGATGACCGCTTTGCCGAGCAGTATGTGTATTCCCGCCGCAACAAAGGCTATGGCCCTTTGCGCATTCGCGCTGAACTGATCGAAAAGGGCGTAGCCGAGGAGTTGATCGCTGCGTGGCTGGATGCTCCCGAGCAGGACTGGCGTGTCCTGATGCTGAAAACAGCAGAAAAAAAGTTCGGTACGGCACCTCCCGCCGATCGCAGGGAAATGGCAAAAAGAGGCAGTTTCCTCTCTTCCCGCGGTTTTCCTTCCTGGATGATCAACGACTATTTGTTCGGCTGACCCGGCCAAAGCCCCATTTTTCGTCGAAATTGCTCATTTTGAAAGCAATTTGAGGGTGACAATTGGCGCCAGACTGCCTAACATTTACCGCCTTGAATTCTCCCAACCGGAAACCGATGAAAACGAGCGCTGAAATTCGACAGGCATTCCTCGATTATTTTGCCGACCATGGACATACCGTGGTGGAGTCCAGCTCCCTGGTGCCTGCCAATGATCCAACCCTGTTGTTCACCAATGCGGGCATGGTGCAGTTCAAGGATCTGTTTCTCGGCAAGGAAAAGCGCGCCTACACGCGGGCGACGTCCTCCCAGCGCTGTGTACGTGCCGGGGGAAAGCACAATGATCTGGAAAATGTCGGCTATACCGCCCGGCACCATACTTTCTTTGAAATGCTGGGAAACTTCAGCTTTGGTGACTATTTCAAGCGGGAAGCAATTGAATTTGCGTGGGAATTCCTTACCAACACCATGGGGCTGCCGGCAGAGAAACTGTGGGTGACCGTCTATGATCAGGATGAGGAAGCTGCTGCCATCTGGCTGGAAGAGATAGGTGTGGATGCTGCCCGTTTCAGCCGTATCGGTGACAAAGCCGGCGGCAGGCCTTATGAAAGCGACAATTTCTGGAGCATGGGTGACACCGGTCCCTGCGGCCCCTGTTCCGAGATCTTCTACGATCATGGTGAGGAAGTGGAAGGTGGTCCGCCGGGCACTCCCGAGGAAGATGGCGACCGCTATATCGAAATCTGGAATCTGGTGTTCATGCAGTACAACCGGGATGCGGAAGGGAACATGACACCCCTGCCGAAGCCTTCTGTGGATACAGGCATGGGCCTGGAACGCCTGGCGGCGGTCATGCAGGGCGTGCATTCCAACTACGAGATTGATCTGTTCCAGGCCCTGATCCGCGCGGCGGCGGAAGCCACCGGCACCGAAGACTTGGAGAGCAAATCCCTGCGGGTCATTGCGGATCATATACGTTCCTGTGCCTTTCTCATCGTCGATGGTGTGACACCATCCAACGAAGGCCGCGGTTATGTTTTGCGGCGCATCATCCGTCGCGCCATCCGTCACGGCTATCAGCTGGGCCAGAAACAGCCGTTTTTCCATCTGCTGGTAGATGCGCTCATCGAGCAGATGGGTGCTGCCTACCCTGAACTGGTCAAGGCCAGGGATACCGTCGTGCGCGTGCTCAAGGTGGAAGAGGAGCGCTTTGCCGAAACTATCGAGCAGGGCATGAAAATTCTTGAAGAAGCCATTGAAGATCTGTCCGGCAGCATCATTCCCGGAGAACTGGTGTTCAAGCTTTATGATACCTACGGTTTTCCGGCAGACCTTACAGCAGATATTGCCCGGGAGCGTAACCTGCAGATTGACGAGGCCGGTTTTGATCGTGAAATGGAGGCGCAGCGCGCCAGAGCCCGGGCTGCCAGCCAGTTCGGCGTCGAGCAGCAGGCGCAGGTGGCCCTGGATGGCGCCACGGATTTTACCGGTTACGAACGCCTTGCCGAAGAGGCCACGGTCATCGGCCTGTTCCGCGACGGGGAATCGGTGGATGTCCTGGCGGAAGGCGAGGAAGGCATGGTGGTGCTGGACAAGACCCCATTCTATGCTGAGTCCGGTGGGCAGGTCGGTGACCGGGGGACGCTCACCGTCCCGGGTGAGACAGCCCGATTCGAGGTGTGGGACACACGCAAGCAGGGTGGATCCGTGTTTGGACATATCGGCAAGTTGAGTCAGGGAAAAATCCGCGTTGGTGATACGGTACTGGCGGAAGTGGATGAACAGAATCGCCGCAACATTGCCCTGAACCATTCGGCCACGCATCTGCTGCATGCTGCCCTGCGTCAGGTGCTGGGCGAGCATGTCCAGCAGAAAGGCTCTCTGGTCGATGCCGAGAAGCTGCGCTTCGACTTCGCGCATTTCGAGCCCATGACCGCCGGGCAGCTCAGTGCTGTGGAGCAACTGGTCAACGAGCAGATTCGAAACAATTATGTCGTCGAGACGCGCATCATGGCGCTGGAAGATGCCAAGGAGGCCTGCGCCATGGCTCTATTCGGAGAAAAATATGATGACCATGTCCGCGTGCTGCGTATGGGTGGTTTTTCCACCGAATTGTGCGGCGGCACGCACGTCAAGGCCGTGGGTGATATCGGGCTGTTCAAGATTGTCAGTGAAAGCGGCATTGCTTCCGGTGTGCGGCGCATCGAGGCCGTTACCGGTCAGCGTGCCCTGCAATGGGTGGAACAGGCCGAGTCCCGTCTGCAGCACATTGCCTCCCTGGTCAAGTCCGGTCAGGACGACATGGAAGAAAAAGTGCATTCACTGGTAGAAAAGGCGCGCCAGCAGGAAAAGGAGATTGCCCGTCTGAAGGCCAAGCTGGCCTCGGCAGCGGGTTCTGATCTCGCCAGCCAGGCACTGGAGATAGGCGATACCCGGGTGCTGGCGGCCAGTCTCGAGGGTGCAGACGTCAAGACCCTGCGGGATACCCTGGATCAGCTCAAGAACAAGCTCGGTTCGGCCGTTATCGTCCTGTCTGCCGTCAAGGATGGCAAGGTCAGCCTCGTGGCTGGCGTCACCAAGGACAGGACGGACAGGGTCAGGGCAGGTGACCTGGTAAAGATGGTCGCTGAGCAGGTCGGCGGCAAGGGCGGCGGGCGACCCGATATGGCCCAGGCAGGTGGCAGCAATCCCGAAGCGCTGCCCCAGGCGCTGGCATCTGTCGAAACTTGGGCCAGAGAGCGGCTCTAGCCCATAAACCCGTCGGCAGTATTCCAGGTGCCTAAAGGCAGTAACGGAAGCTATTAATCATGGCATTGATTGTTCAAAAGTATGGCGGTACATCCGTGGGAAGTACCGAGCGCATCATGGCCGTTGCCGAAAAGGTGAAGGCTTATCATGACCGCGGTGATCAGGTGGTGGTGGTCGTTTCCGCCATGTCCGGCGAAACCAACCGTCTCGTCGCGCTGGCCGAGGAAATCACGCCCCGGCCCAGCGCCCGGGAAATGGACGTGTTGCTGTCCACAGGGGAGCAGGTAACCATATCACTGCTGTCCATGGCGCTGCATCAGCTGGGTCTGGATGCCAGTTCCTATACGGGTGGGCAGGTGTGCATACGCACCGACAACTCGCACAGCAAGGCGCGTATCGTCGATATCGATGGCAGCCGCGTCAAAAGGGACCTGGATGCCGGTCGTATTGTGGTTGTGGCCGGGTTTCAGGGCACGGATCAGGATGGAAACATCACCACCCTGGGCCGGGGCGGGTCGGATACTACAGCCGTGGCGATGGCCGCGGCGCTGAATGCCGATGAATGCCAGATATTCACCGACGTGGATGGTGTCTATACGACCGACCCGCGGGTGGAACCCAATGCCCGCAAACTCGATCGCATCACCTTCGAGGAAATGCTGGAACTGGCCAGCTCCGGTTCCAAGGTATTGCAGATCCGTTCCGTTGAATTTGCGGGGAAATACAATGTTCCCCTGCGTGTGTTGTCCAGTTTTGAAGAAGGAGAGGGCACCCTCATAACCCTGGAGGAAAAAGACGTGGAAAAGGCGAAGATTGCAGGTATTGCGTTCAGCCGCGATGAGGCCAAGCTGACCATCCGGGGTGTGCCAGACCATCCGGGCGTGGCCTACCAGATACTCGGGCCCATCGGCGAAGCCAATATCGAAGTGGACATGATCGTGCAGAACATCGGCAAGGATGACACCACCGATTTCACTTTTACCGTACACCGCAATGACCTGCCCCAGGCGCTGGAGATCCTCGAGAAGACAGCCAGGGATCTGGGTGCCAGAGAGGTCGAGGCAGATGATAGGATCGTCAAGATCGCCCTGGTGGGCGTGGGCATGCGTTCTCATGCTGCCATTGCCAGCAACATGTTCAAGGTTCTGTCCGAGGAGCAGATCAATATCCAGATGATATCCACCTCGGAAATCAAGGTTTCCGTGATCGTGGATGAAAAGTATCTTGAGCTGGGGGTACGTACGCTCCACGATGCCTTTGGTCTGGACAAGATAGAAACATAATTCGAAATTCGGGTTTCTTATTTAGGGAATCTACTGATAAAATTCGAAAGTTCGCTATATTTATTGAATAAGCGAAGGCTTGGTTTGATTATTACTGCTCTCCCTTCCAGGAAAAGTGAAGCGGGCGCAAAGGACATAAGGAGAGATAGGAATCATGTTGATACTGACTCGCAGGGTTGGTGAAACCCTGATGATTGGCGATGACGTGACTGTCACGGTGCTGGGTGTTAAAGGCAACCAGGTACGAATTGGCGTAAATGCCCCACGGGATATTTCCGTACACCGGGAAGAAATCTACGAACGCATCAAAGCTGAACAGGCAGAAGAAGCCGGCCCCGATCTGTCGGACGAAGAGCCGGCTCCCGAGGAAGAGGAATAAGTGCTGGAAAAAAGTTTCAAGGCTGGCTAGAATTAGCCGCCCTTGAAACTGCTTCGCTTGCGAATTGAGAATGCGGTCTGTGAAATTGGCAGTATGAAGCGATTCCCAGGGCGCTGGGCAAGGGTTCGGAGACATAAACCTCTGCACGAGCAGCAGGCTCGTTATACTCACTGCACATAAAATTGAAAATCAGGAGAGCTGGCCGAGTGGCTGAAGGCGCACCCCTGCTAAGGGTGTATACGTTAACGCGTATCGAGGGTTCGAATCCCTCGCTCTCCGCCATACACTGATATCTTGGTCTGGTGTTGCAGCGGGCACGGATCAGGAAAAGAATCGGATTCGAACCCTCGATTCAAAATAGATGGTTCGATCATGTAGCTGCGGTAACACTAAGAAGCCAATACTTTGCTTGGTGCCGCTTTGAGCATTGACAATCAGCGAAGAAACGAGCATCATTCGCTACCACTTTTGCGCCAGTAGCTCAGCTGGATAGAGTACTCGGCTACGAACCGAGCGGTCGGAGGTTCGAATCCTTCCTGGCGCGCCATACAGTGAAAAGCTCACCTCAGGGTGGGCTTTTTTCTTACCCTGCTACAGGGGAAATTCGAACCTCCGACTCCAAACAGGCTGGTTCGACAAGCGCCGGCAGGCGCGCAGCATGAGCGCGTAGCACGAGTCATCCTTCCTAGCGCGCCATACAGTGGAAAAGCTCACCTCAGGGTGGGCTTTTTTCATGTCCTGCTCACAGGACTCCATTTTACTTTCTGCTCGCTGTTCACAAAATTGAGTTCGATATTTCAGGCGCTGGTTTGTCTTTCAGTCAGTCTGCCCGTATCGAATGTACTTGTTCACAACAGGGGAAAAACGAAAAATAAGCCGTTATACTCTGAGCCTGTACGAAATAAAACAAGAGTCGGAATGCCGGGATGAGTGAAAGAAATGTGGAAAAGATGGCGACGTGTTATCACGAAATCATCGAGGGTGTGGGAGAGGATATGAGCAGGGAAGGGCTGTTGAAAACTCCCCTGCGTGCAGCCAAGGCCATGGCGTTTCTTACACAGGGATACGAACAGTCTCTGGATGATATCGTCAATGATGCTATTTTTCCTTCCGACAATGACGAGATGGTCATCGTCAAGGATATCGAATTGTATTCACTTTGTGAACATCACATGTTGCCGTTTATTGGTAAGGCGCATGTGGCCTATCTGCCCAAGGGAAAAGTCATCGGTCTGTCCAAGATTGCACGCATCGTGGATATGTATGCCCGGCGTCTGCAGATTCAGGAGCAACTCACCACCCAGATTGCCTACGCGATACAGGATGCCATCGGTGCCGCAGGTGTGGCCGTGGTTATCGAAGCATCGCATCTGTGCATGATGATGCGTGGGGTACAGAAGCAGAACTCCTCGACGACGACATCCATGATGCTCGGCGCCTTCAGGAGCAATCACCGAACCCGGGATGAATTCCTAACCCTGATCAAACTCTGATGGTAACCATACGTATCAGGAATCTGCGTCTGCGCACCTACATTGGCTTCAATGAAGAAGAGATGAAAAAGCGTCAGGATGTGGTGGTCAACGTCCGTTTCAGTTACAAGGCCGATGAGGCGGCTGAAACCGACGATGTGAAGTATGCCGTCAATTATCGGACAATTACCAAAGAAATAATAGCTCTGGTTGAAGATGGCCGTTTCATGCTGCTGGAAAGACTGGCTGCCGACGTATTGGAACTGGTGATGCAGCACGAACCCATATCCTCTGCCGAAGTGGAAGTGGACAAACCCCATGCCTTGCGTTTTTCGGATTCTGTATCCGCATCGCTTCGGGCCGAGCGCTCAAATGCGTGATGCGTTTCTGGTAAAGCTGTCTTTCTGGCTGATCGTGATCGGCGCTTTTGCGCTGCTCACTCCGCAGCCTGCCTGGCCGGAATGGCTGGCGCGCATGATACTTTCCACCGGCATCGCCTTGGCTATCACTACCGCCATCGTCAAGTACCGGGAAAGCAGAAAAAAGCGCTGATTCGCTCAGGGGGTGGAAAACTTCTCTTGCCGCCGCAGGTAATCGTCCACGATAGTGTGCATCTGGTCTGCATTGAATGGACGTAAACCACCCAGCACCATGTTCTTGGTGCCTTTCCCGATTACCTCGCCGTTGTCGTGCAGCGTGAACTTGAGCTGAACTTCGCCACGTTTGCCGTTGATGGTAAAGCAGGTGCCGGAAAGCTTCAGTTCCGGATCTGCAGGATCAAGACGGTCAAGGTGTATTTCCATGTTTTCATAGATGATCAGGGGACGTGCGGGATTGATCATCACACTGTGTGCTTCCATGAGTGGCACCAGGATATAGGGAAAGGCATGTCCGGAAAAGGCGACATAGGACTGGACCAGACGGCTGATGACCTCTTCGTCCCGGGTGGTATCGCCATGACGCTCGATAAGGAGGTAGTTTTTACCGTTGTCATCCGAAATGGTGAGGGTTTCAGTAGCATTTTCAGGGAAATGCAGTTCGATACCATCGCCCACCATGCCGGAAAAAACGAAGCGCATATCCCGGCTCAGGCCGTACTGATTGAGCACCAGGCCAAACAGCAGATCACCGGGCACACAAAAACGCTTTGAGTCCGTATCATGCAGCGGATTGAAATCATTGGCGATTTTCTTGGCGAACTCGCTGGCCTGCTGACGGGACACTCTTATCTTGTTGTGCTCAATTTTATAGTAGTTTTCTAGTATCATTCAGGTTTGCCCCGCCATAATGCTGAGGCTGAATTTTATCAGGAATCCTGTTTTGTTTTCATTATTGTTCAAGAGGAAGCCACCGCTGGATGAAGCCTCCCTGCTGTGGCTGTTCGACGTGTTTGGCTGGTCACTGCGGAATTTCTCTCCCGCCGTGTTTTATCAGCAGATCCGCCTGGTACTGCCAACCAATGAATTTTTTCCCGGCAAGGTGGACAGTGTGCAGGGCATGGCTGAACTGGTATTCGACCGGGTCGCAGAATATGCGGGCATGGCTCACTGGCCCTGGCAGGTGGTCGAGCAGTCTCATTGCCATCTCGAAGCGGTGATGCCGCCGGTGGGTGCGGCCCAGGGGTTTCCAGGGGCAAGGCGCCTGATGCCGGTTGATGGGCAGGCCATGCCTGTCGTTTATGACGGGCGGCATATCGGCAATCCGGAAGCGCTGATCGCCGGCTTTGCGCACCGGCTTGGGCAATATCTGGGATATACAGCAAAGGAGCCGCCTCCCGGTGGTGTGGAAAACTGGTCCCAGGCTACAGAAGTGCTTGCGGTGTATCTGGGTTTCGGTCTGATGTTCGCCAACAGCGCTTTCGTGTTTCCGCCTGGCGGATGCAGCAGTTGCGGAACGTCTGTTTCACGTGAGGGTGCACTGTCTCAATGGGACTATACTTATGCATTGGCGATATTCTCAGTGCTGAAAGGCGTTCCTCCCCGTCAGGTTTGCCCGCATTTGAAGAAATCCCTGCGTGGCTATTTTCAGCGTTGCGTCGCCGATGTGAATTCCAGAAAGCAGTTGTTGCAGCATCTTCAGGGCATGGTGGACCGGGATGACCAGAACCTGGTCGTCGACAGGGCTCAGGCCTGAGAGAAAGGCAGGCATGACTGACAAGGTTTTAATGGCGTGTCGGGAATGTGACGCCCTGCAATGGGCGCCCTGGGTTCCCAGGGGACAGAAGGTGCGCTGCCGCGGTTGTGGGGCCACTTTGTATCATCAGCCCAGAGGTGGTCTGGACCGTCCCATCGCTCTGTTGCTTGGTGCCCTGTTTCTGTATGTACTTGCCAACAGCTTTCCGCTGATCACGCTGGATATCGGCGGTGCCGTTCGGGAAACCTCACTGGTGGGTACCTCCTGGGCGCTCTATCAGCATGACATGAAGTTGCTGGGACTGTTGGTGTTCTTTACCAGTCTGGCTATTCCGGGGATGATCCTTCTGAGCACTTTGTACGTATTGACCGGGTTGCGTTGGCAGCTGAGATTGCCTGGGTTGCGACAGATGCTGGTACTGTTGAGCCATATTCATCCCTGGGAAATGGCGGATGTATTTGTCGTCAGCATACTGGTGGCGATGGTGAAGATGTCCGGGATGGCAGACGTGATCATCGATGCGGGTCTGTATGCATTGATTGGTTACATTCTGCTGGGTGTGGCGGCCAGTGCGAGTATGGATGTTTTCGTTCTCTGGCAGCGTCTGGAGAAAATGCCTGATCACCGGGTGCCCGCCGGGCTGAAACAATGAAAAAGCCGCCCCGTGCAAGATCTTTGGGATTGGCCAGCTGCGATATCTGTCGTCAGATTGTTCGCTTGCCGAATTCGCCTTCCATCCGTCTCCAATGCCCGCGTTGTGGAGGGACAATACATTCCCGTATCACCCACAGTCTCAGCCGCACCTGGGCTTTGCTGCTGGCGTCCATGATTCTCTATGTGCCTGCCAATGTCTATCCGGTGATGAAGAACACCTATCTCGGCGCAGAAAGCGACAACACTATCCTGAGTGGTGTGGTGCTGTTCCTGAAAGAAGGGGACTGGGTATTGGCGCTGGTTATCTTTACTGCCAGCATCATCGTGCCCTTGCTGAAGATGGTGAGTCTGCTGTATCTGCTCATGAACGTGCGCAAGGCGCCGCATGAAAGACGGGCCAGACAGCAGACGATACTGTACCGTGTAACCGAACTGGTGGGCCGCTGGTCCATGGTGGATGTGTTTGTTATCGGCATTCTCACCGCGCTGGTACAAATGGGAGTCATCTCAACGGTGGAGCCGGGTATTGGCGCGATGGCATTCGGTGCGGTTGTGGTGCTGACCATGTTGGCGGCTATCAGTTTCGATCCAAGGCTTATTTGGGACAGGGACCTGACATGAAAGAACAGAACGACAGACTCGAGGAACTGCCGGAAGCACTGGTGGCGGCGGATCATCCCGGGTTTTCTTTCGTATGGCTGGTTCCCCTGGTGGCCCTGATCATCGGTATCGTCCTTATTTACAAGGAATATTCCAGCCTGGGGCCGTCCGTGGAAATCCGGTTTCAGAGTGCAGAGGGTATCGAACCCAACAAGACAGAAATCAAATACCGCGATGTTGTGATTGGCAAGGTCAAGAACTTACAGTTTACGGATGATCTTTCTCACGTCATGGTGGAAGCGCAGTTGAACAAGGATATGGAGAGCCTGCTCTCGTCCGATACCCGCTTCTGGGTGGTGAGACCGCGAATTGGTGCCACGGGCGCCAGCGGCATCAGTACCCTGTTCAGTGGCGTATACATCGCTGTAGATCCCGGAGAAGCCGGTGCTTATACGCAACAGTTCGTCGGTCTTGAGGAGCCGCCCAAGATCCTTTCGGATGCCAGGGGAAGCTCGTTCAGACTGCGGGCGAAAAGCCTGGGTTCCATTTCGATCGGCTCTCTCGTTTATCACCGCCAGATTCAGGTGGGCGAGGTGACCGGATATCGCCTGGTGCCGGAGCAGGATTACGTGGCGCTGGATGTATTCATCAATGAGCCGGCCAACAAGCTGGTGCGGCGCAACACGCGCTTCTGGAACGTCTCCGGAATGGATGTGGAGGTGACCGGTGGTGGGGTAAAGGTTGAGATGGAATCACTCACTTCCCTGCTGGCCGGCGGCGTGGCTTTCGATTCGGCACTGACACTTGGCGATGACCAGCCCGCCGCGGAGGGTACGGAGTTCCAGCTGTATGAATCCCGGGAAGAGAGTCAGAAGAAGGTCATTCAACTCAGCCTGCCGTACATTCTGTATTTCGACGATTCGGTACGCGGTCTTTCGGTTGGTGCATCCGTGGAATTTCGCGGCATTCCCGTCGGCAAGGTGCTGGACATCTCCCTGGAAGAAAGCATCGATGATGGGCTCGTGCGCATAGCGGTACTGGTGGGGCTGGAACCGGATCTGGTGCCTTTTGAAAGCCTGGATCCCGGTCTCGATGAAGAAGAACGCAAAGCCTTCTTCCACAGTACGCTGGAGAAACTGGTGGCCAAAGGACTGCGCGCCAGACTGATCACAGGCAACCTGCTCAGTGGGCAGCTGATCGTGGATATGGATTTTGACAAAGAAGCGGAGATGGCATCCATCGACTATTCCGGCAAGTATCCCGTGCTGCCTACCACTACCGGATCACTGACCAGTATCACCAACAGCCTGGTGGCTATCCTGGGCAAGCTGAAGCGCCTGCCGCTGGATGAAATGGGTGAGCATTTTCTCAAGGTCAGCGAAGGCATGGATGCATTGGTCAACAGCGAAGGTCTGCTGGACAGCGTGAAAAGCCTGTCATTGGTTTTGGATCACGCCGACCAGATACTGTCCATCGTGGGAGACAAGACTACGCCGATGTTGGATGAAATGGCGCGTTTGAGCACGGATGCCCGAAAAATGGTGCAGCAAGCGGAGAAAACGCTTCAGCAGTTGGAAAAGTCAGCCTCAGATCAGGGCAGCATGGGAGGAGAACTGATAAATACCATGCGCGAACTGGCTGCTGCAGCCAGGGCTGTCAGAGGTGTTGCCGATTACCTGGAAAGACATCCTGAAGCTCTGCTGCAGGGAAAGGCACGCTGAGTTGTAAAAAGCGGACGACGAGGCGATGCTTCATTGTCCGTGTGGAGATCAGAAATACTGCTCTGAAAATGCCATGAGCTTGGATTCCTTGAGGTGCTTGGGAAGGAAATCCAGCTTCTTTTTCAGGGATGGCCATAGCAGGTTGTAATACAGCTCAGCCCTTACCATCGCGACGTTTTTTGCCGGAATGCTTATAGTTCAGTTCCCTGCGTTCATACGGATTCAGGCGTGTGTCTTCTTCCTTGATAGCTGTCATGCCTTGTCAGAGAAGGTGGGATGTTCAATAGGATGGGAAATGTGCGGGGCAGACTCTTGGATGAGAAGGTTGGAGGCACAAAAAAAGCGGCCTGTCAGTTGACAGGCCGCTTCTCGTTTCGGAACACAGAGGGTGGTATCAACCCGCGTTTTCACCATCCGGTGCATCTTCACCAGGATCGTAGCCTTCCGGCAATTCATGGGCGATACCTTTGTGGCAATCGATGCAGGTATAGCCTTTCTCGATGGCTTCTTCATGACGGTCGGCGCTGCGGCTTTCCTGCTTGTCGAAATCCATAGAGTCGAAGTTGTGGCAGTTACGGCATTCGCGGGAATCCGTGTCCTTCATGGCTTTCCAGACATGTTTGGCCAGCTCCAGTTTTTTAGCCTCAAACTTCTCTGGGGTGTCCACATCCTTTACGATAAAGTGGTGATACAGCTCGTTGGAAGCCTGAATCTTGCGTACGATCTTGTGGATCCATTCCCTGGGAACGTGACAATCCGGGCAAGTGGCGCGTACACCGGTACGGTTGGTGAAATGGATGGTGTCCTGCAGTTGCTCATAGGGGTTGTCGCGCATTTCGTGGCAGGAAATACAAAACTGTTCTGTATTCGTCAAGGCAAGTGCCCAGTTGAAACCACCCCATAGAATAATACCCAGAATAATACCGATGATGAGTACAGAAAACGTACCCTTTTTTTGTCCGCTGGTCATGACTGAATCCCCTGCGTGTGTTGCATGAAATAATGGCCCCCGAAGGAGCCATATACAAATACTGGTGTTATTTTACACCTTCAAAGTCGTTTTTGACCAGTGGAGTAGCCTCCATTTGAGGGGCGTGGCACTGGTTGCAGAAGTAACGACGGGTGGATACGTGATCCAGCTTCTTTCCATCACGGGTCAGGAAGTGACTTTCACCCAGCATGGGGGCCTTTTCTTTCTTGTGGTTCTTCTTGCTGTGACATTTCAGGCAGCCATTGTTCTTGAGATTGATCTTATACTTTTCAATCTTGTGGGGAATCAGGGGAGGTTGTTGCTTGTAATTCCGCTCGAATCCTCCTTCCTTGGAAACCAATTTTTTCTTGGTGACCTTGAGAGATGCGCCTTCGATGTCCTGGGTGCCGCGAAGTGAAGCAACGCCTTCTTTGGCAACAACAGTATTGCTACTGACAACGGCTAAAACAAATGCCGCTACGGTAATGCTAATGATCTTTTTCATGCTAATCTCCATCAACTCAAAAATTAAACTGTATGTTTGGAATATTTTTCAACGGATTTTAAAGCGGGTAGTGCTGCGTTGGAAAAGCGGTTGCCAAACTGGAATACATTGACAGCACAGACATCGATACAACGGCCACAGTTGGTGCATTGATTGGCCAGTATCACGGGGCCGATTCCTTTGGCGGCGCCTTTAAGCGCTGGCTTGATGACCTGGGATTCAGGACAGACGTTGAAACAATCCATGCAATCATCACAGGCCTCCCGGTTGATTGCGGTCACACGCACAACGGCTCGGGTGGACAACAGACTGTAAAAGGCACCCACCGGACAGTAATGCCCGCACCAGCCATCCCGGGAAACCAGCAGATCGAACAGAAAGATCGCCAATACCAAAACCCAGGCCAGCCCCATGCTGAACACGATGCCCCGAAACATGATCGATACCGGGTTGACCAGTTCCCAGACGATGCCGCCAGTCACCAGAGGCAATATCAAGGTCAATGCCAGGATCCAGTAGCGTGTGCTGCGGGATGCATGGGAACTGCCGCGAATACCCAGTTTGCGGCGCAGCCAGGCGGCGGCGTCGGTAACCATGTTGACCGGGCACACCCAGGAGCAATACACCCGACCACCCATCAGCGCATAAAACACCAGTACGATAAGCGCGCCGACGAAAGCCGTGGTCTCTGGCGTGACGCCGGATACCATGGCCTGCAACAGGATGTAGGGATCGGTGAGGGGCAGGGTATCCAGCGTCAGGCTGGATGCCAGATTGCCTTTGACGATCCAAAGCCCGAACCAGGGGCCGGCAACGAACGCGGCCAGAATACCCAGCTGACTGATACGCCTTAGGATCAACCACTTGTGCGCGCCAATCCAGCCTTTGGCCTGAACAGCTTCTTTCCCGACATCTTGGGGCATGTTGGCCATGGCTATTTATCCTCCGTCTTGCCGTTGAGTGTATCCAGCGGATTGGAGGAGAAAGGCGAATCAGGCGTCTTCTTGTCAATGATCAATCCTTCACCCTGGAGGTCATAACGAACCCCCTCAGGCAGGTTGTATTGATGTTTGACATCGGGTGTGACCAGAGACTTACCGGCTTTTTCCTTCTCTTTCCAGCCGAAACGGTAGTGGTGTCCCAGCTCACCCTTGGCCAGATCAGTGGGGAAGACCTTGATAGCGGCCTTTTCCAGTATGCAGGCTCTTTCGCACAATCCGCAGCCCGTGCAGGCATCAGAATGCACTACCGGGATGAACAGGGCATGTTTACCGGATCGCTGATTGTGCTGCAGATCCAGAGTAATAGCCTTGTCCCGCAGAGGGCAGACATTGAAACAGACTTCACAGCGGAGTCCCTGGAAAGCGATGCAGTTTTCCTGGTCGATGACAACGGCCAGCCCCATGCGGGATTTTTCGATATCCGTCAGGGAATGATCCAGCGCATTCGTCGGGCAGGCTTTGACGCAGGGAATGTCCTCACACATCTCGCAAGGCCCGGTACGGGCGATGAAATACGGCGATCCCGAAGGAATATCATCACCCAGTTGACCAAGAAACAGGATGTCATAGGGACAATCCCGGGCGCACAGACCACATCGAATGCAGGCGCCCAGAAAGTCTTCTTCCGACAGTGCCCCAGGCGGTCTGATTGCCATAGGCGGCAGGGCATTGGCCCGTTGGGTATAAAAACCCAGGCCGACACCCATGATGCCCACGCTGCAGGCAGTCTTTAGCGTCGTGGTCAAAAACTGCCGACGACTGACGCTTTGTTTGCCCTTGTCTGATTTAGCCATTGCTATAGTAGTCCAGTTCAGCTAGGCGGCCTGCCCGCAAAGAGCAGGCCGCCAACCCATCATGCCTTGGTGATTTTCACCGCGCATTTCTTGTAATCCGTCTCTTTGGAGAGCGGATCGGTCGCATCAAGGGTCAGCTTGTTGACCAGTCGGCCCGCGTCGAACCAGGGTACGAATACCAGGCCCTGAGGCGGTTGGTTACGGCCGCGGGTCTCCACCTTGCAAGTGATGGTGCCTCGGCGGGAGGAGATCTTGGCCATGCGTCCATTACGCAGTTTGAGCTTCTTGGCATCCTTCTTGTTCATGAACACCACCGCATCAGGGACCGCCCGGTACAGTTCAGGAACACGCCGGGTCATGGAACCGGAATGCCAGTGCTCGAGTACCCGGCCAGTACACAGCCACAATGGATAATCACCATCTGGACTCTCTGCAGGCGGCTCATACGGCGCGGTGATGATGTTGGCGCGACCACCATTCTTTGCCTTGTTGCCATAGAAGAATACGTCGCCCTTCTTGCCATCCGGATTATTCTTGGCAACATAAGGATCGTAACCCTCACGGAAACGCCACAGGGTTTCCTTACCGTTCACTACCGGCCAACGCAGACCGCGGGCTTTGTGATACATGTCGTACGGCGCCAGATCATGGCCATGACCACGTCCAAACGAAGCATATTCTTCGAACAGACCTTTCTGAACGTAGAAACCGAAATGCTCCATTTCATCGTTGTCATAAACATTGCCACGCTCGTCTTTCACTTCCTGTTTCGGGAACTGATTGACCTGACCATTCTCATACAGCACTTCATACAATGTCTTGCCTTTGTATTCCGGCTTCTTGGCAATCAGATCCTCGGGCCATACTTCATCTACAGTGAAGCGCTTGGAAAACTCCAGGATCTGCCACAAGTCGGAATGGGCGCCTGCGGGCGGATGAACCTGCTGACGCCAGAACTGGGTGCGGCGCTCTGCATTACCAAATGCGCCTTCCCGTTCACACCACATGGCGGTAGGCAAAATCAGATCCGCTGCCTGTGCGGATACGGTGGGATAGGGGTCAGATACCGCAATGAAGTTGTCAGGGTTTCTAAAACCAGGATATGGCTCGGTATTGGTGTTGGCTGCTGCCTGCATGTTGTTGTTGCACATTTGCCAATAGCAGTTCATCACCCCGTCTTTCAGCATGCGCATCATTTTGACAGCGTGGAAGCCGGGTTTGGGGTTGATGGTGCCTTCAGGCAGTTTCCACATTTTTTCGGCGATATCCCTGTGTGCTTTTTTCTTTACCACCAAGTCGGCGGGTAAACGATGTGCAAAGGTGCCTACTTCACGGGCAGTGCCACAGGCGGAAGGCTGGCCGGTAAGTGAGAAAGGACCGTTGCCCGGCGCTGAGATCTTGCCCATCAACAGGTGCACGTTGTAGCACAGGCCGTTGACCCATACGCCGCGCGTGTGCTGGTTGAAGCCCATGGTCCATAAAGAAGTAACTTTCTTGTTTGGATCGGCATAGACTTTTGCCAGACGTTCCAGTTGTTTTTTGGGAACCCCGGACATCTTGGAGGCTTTTTCCAGCGTGTAGGGTTCTACTGACTTGGCATAGTCCTCGAAACTGATCTTGGTCAGCTTGCCTTTCATGCGGTTCTTGGCCTTCTTCTCACGGGGATCCGAAGCGCGCAGACCGTAACCGATATCGGTGGGGGTCTTGTTGAACTGCACGTGTTTCTCGATGAATTCCTTGTTATAGGCCTTGTTCTGAATGATGTAGTTGGCGATATAGTTGAGGATCGCCAGATCGGTTTGGGGAGTGAAGATCATGCCGTTGTCGGCCAGGTCGAAGCAACGGTGCCTGTAGGTGGAAAGCACATGCACTTCACAGCCTTTCTTGGTCAGGCGGGTGTCGGTGATGCGTGACCAGAGGATGGGGTGCATCTCTGCCATGTTGGAACCCCATAGAACGAACACGTCGGCCTTTTCCAGATCATCGTAACAACCCATGGGTTCGTCGATGCCGAAACCCCGCATGAACGCGCCTACGGCAGATGCCATACAATGGCGGGCATTGGGATCCAGATTGTTGGAGCGCAGCCCGGCTTTGATGAATTTGGAAGCGGCATAACCGTCCCACAGGGTCCATTGTCCGGAACCGAACATGCCTACGGAAGTTGGTCCCTTTTTCTTCAAGGACTTTTTCCACTGATCCGCCATGACATCAAATGCTTCGTCCCAGGAAACTTCCTCGAACTTGCCGTTTTTGGCGAACTTGCCGTTCTTTTTCCGCAGCAGGGGCTTGGTCAGGCGGTCTTCACCGTACAGAATCTTGGGTAGGAAATAGCCCTTAATGCAGTTCAGGCCCTTGTTGACAGGAGCATCGGGATCGCCCTGGCTGGCAACAACTTTGTCATCTTTCACACCCAGCAATACGCTGCAGCCGGTGCCGCAGAAACGGCAGGCGGCCTTGTCCCAACGTATGCCGGCGTCTTCATCAGCCGCCAATGCGGTTTTTGCGGCGGGCAGTGTAACGCCCGCAGTTGCCGCTGCAGCAGCAATGGCGTTGCTTTTGATAAAATCACGTCTAGTTAAACTCACGGATTACCTCCTCGTTAAGATCATCCCCACCGTAGTGGTAAATCAAGGTTGCACTCACTACACCTTCGAGTGAGTTGAATGTCATCATGGTGTCGCCAGCGGAATTTTCTTCACTGTCTTCCACTGTGACGATTAGTTTTCCTTCATCCACCCCCCCGTGAACTTCCACGCCGGGGATGCTATTCAGCAGTTTTTCGACTTCCGGTCCTCTTTCCGGCCGGGTATGGACGATACAACTGCAGAGATTGGTGGTGTTGCTGTTTTCCATAGGGCTAGGATGCCTCCGGAATTTGGAGTGAAATGGATTGAGTCGGGCATACCGCCAGGCATTCACCGCAGCCGTTGCAAAGCTCCTGATCCAGCAGTGGCGTGGCCCGGCCACCGGTTTCCAGCCGAAAACGGATGGCGTCCGTATCACAGGCATCGCCGCAGGAGCGGCAAACGATGCCGTTCAGGGAAAGGCATTCAGGCTTGATGCTGGCGCGATGTCGCCATGCAAGAGAAGGGGCGGGTACTGGCGCCTGCAATGCACCGGCAGTGCAGGCAGTCAGGCAGTCGCCGCAAAAGTCGCAGCCTGCTGACTGGAAACTGATCTCGGGAAAGCCGCCGGAACCTCGAAAAAGGAGCCGGTCTTCGCAGGCATTGATGCAGTCGTCACAACGGCTGCAAAGCTGCACAAAATCGTCTTCACCCTCTGCCCAGGGTGGGCGCATCGGTGGCTGTTGGTTGCGAATCTTGCCTCGCAACAACTGGCGTCTGTTTAGGTTGGTTTTCGCGTCATGCGCTTCAAACACATTTCCTGCCTGATAGCTTGGTTACGCGATCAATTACACATTAATTGCCGGGGGAAGGGTTTGATTAAGGTCAAAGATTATGGGTTTATTATGAAATTCTTAAAAACCCTTTGAAATAAAAAGGGAATAAACCGGTTCTTCTATCAACCCCTTCGTTTTCCAAGGCTTGGACTATCGCCACAAGCCGGGGCAGTTTCACAGGCTTATACGATCAAAGTATCTGCCCCGATAAAGCAGCCGCTGGCTGTTTTTCTCGAAGCCGGTGCGCGTATGCAGCACATTGTTGCAGATGAGACCCTGACCGGCACCCAGCGTGCCTTCTATATAGTAAGGGTTGTCCGGGTTCATGATGCTGCCCAGGAATGCCACGGCCTGTCGGGTGAGTTCGTCGTCCCGCCACTCGATATTGCGTTTGCGGTGGGTGTAGCGCATGTGCAGGCTGCCATTGTCCTGCAGCATGAACACAGATCCCCGCGCCCAGCCGCGTAATTCTTCACCGTTCACCACGTTGGGGGGGATGCTCATGGCCTGTGGGTGTTCGAAAGCGCGGATGAAATCGGGGTTTTCATCCCGCAGCATGATGTAGGCAATCTCATGATCGAGGAGCTGATTCATGCCGCCTTCGGATGCCGGGCGGACACAATGCAGCAGCAAGCCGTGAATCTGTTTGTCCAGATCGTTGTAGTAGCCATCCGTGTGCCAGGCGATGGGACGATTCGTGTAGGGAATATAGCCGGTGCGGGGTTCCTCATTCGCCTGTTCCAGGGAGGAGATGGCATCGCCGTCGGCACACATGTTGTGATCCAGCCGTTCCAGCCCGAACTGCAGCCCGAGTCGGCGGACGATTTCCTTGTCCGGGTCTTCACCCGTGCTGCCGGCATAGATGGCCATATTGGTTTTTCTCAGTATTTCCGACAGCTTGCTGTGCTGGGCAGGCGTCAGGCTGCGTGGGTCATCGACCTCCACCACCAGTGATTCAAGCGCTGTGGGATAGTTCCGGAGTTTTTCGTCCCGCCATTGCCGGTATGTATCATTGTCATTCAGATCGAAAGGGTTGCTCATCCTACTTTGTCCAGTTGACGGCGCCGGAAAGCCACGCCGCGTTGTTTAGCCAGTTGTTCACAGGCCTGAATATCCACGCCCTTGAGTCCGTCGATGGCGGTGGCGGTTACGTTGGGAATGTATTTGGGTGCTTCTTCGAGAAAAGACAGCATGGCTTCCCACGAGCCCGGCAGTGCCGGGTGGCAATACCGTTCATACACATCCGAGTTCTGGGCGTTCATGGACACCGAAAGGCTGTCCACCACGCCCTGCATTTCCGGCAGTACGTCGCGCTTGTTCACCAGGTTGGCGAGGCCATCGGTGTTGATGCGCACCTTGCCGCCGTGAGCCTTGATCCACCGGGCGATCTCCATCAGTACCTTGAAACGCAGGGTGGGTTCACCGAATCCGCAAAACACGATTTCGTCATAGTCTGCCGGATTGCCGATCGCTCCGATGATCTCGTCCACTTCCGGGCGGTGATCCAGGCTGAGATCGAATTCATGCACCCTGGGGCCCTGATCCGTGTGCTTGGGGCAGAACTGGCACTCCAGGGTGCAACGGTCGGTGATGTTCAGGTACAGACTGTTGCGGATGGGGTAGGCGAGTTCTGTCATGCTCAGGGTTTGGCCAGCCGGATGTCACCAAAAAGTGACAGGGATTCCATGATGGCTTTGGCATCACCACTGATGGCCACGGCCTGCTTGCGTGAGGCAAAGTATTTGCGTCCCATCTCCCTGACATCCTGCTTGCGTACTTTCTCGATGCCAGGCACGTACCTGGCCAGATCTGCGGGCGTCTTGCCGTCGATCCAGTAGCCGGTGAGGGTGGATGCCAGTGCGGATGAGGTTTCATTGGAAAGCAGGAAACTGCCCTTGAGATAACGCTGGGCGCGTGTCAGTTCCTCGTCCTCCGGCAGCGTGGTGGCCAGCCGGTCCAGCTCATAGAAGATCTCCGTCAGTGTGGCGGCGGTCACGTCGTTGCGGACCGAAGCGCTGATGCTGAAGATGCCGCCCTTGGCCCAGTCTGATACTGAAGCGTGTGGGGAATAGGTGTAGCCCTTTTCTTCCCGTATATTCTGGGTCAGGCGGCTGCCGAAAGCGCCGCCGAAAATGGTGTTTGCCACCTTGAGTGAAAATTCATCGGGATTGCCTGCCGCGGGCATGGGACGGCCCACGTAGATCGTGGACTGCACAGATTTCGGACGGTCCACTACCAGGAATTGCTGCCTGGTGGTGGCCGGGGCAGGTGGAATGGCCGCAAGCTTTTTACCACTGCTCTTCCAGTCACCGAAGTGCTTTTCAGCCAGTCCGGCCATTTTGTCGGTTGGCAGATTGCCTACCATCACCAGAATGCCCTGGTCCGGGCGAAACCGTTGCTGATAGACGGCGAGCAGGTCTTTTGGCGTAACCCTGGCGACAACCTTCGGGTCCGGGTTGACGAAAGCATAGGGGTGTTTGCCGAACAGCTCGGTATAGAAAACCTGCGACAGGTCATAGGATGGCTGGGATTTGTTGGCGATGATGGTCTGCAGTTCATTCTCGATCGCCAGTTTGACCTCATCTTCCGGAAAACTGGCATGGCGGGCCGTATCCGCCAGGATTTCCAGCAGCTGACCGGTCCCCGAAGAAAGGCCGTCAATGCCGATATAGGAAATGTCCTTACCGATACCAACGCTGATATCCGCGCCAAGCGCCTGCAGTTCTTCTGCAATCTGGCGGGAAGTGCGTTTCCTGGTGCCTGCGCTGATGGTCGAAGACAGTATGTCGCTCACGCCCCGGAGATTTTCCGGGTCGGATGCAGAACCGCCCCTGACCGCAAGATACATGGAAATCAGCGGCAGGCCCGGGCGTTCGATGAGCCACAGCGTCAGACCGTTGGGCAGTTTCTTTTCCACCACGGCAGGAAGGATCAGGGGTTTGTCTTGGGCGTAGGCTGGCAGCCCCTTGATGGGCGCGTCCTTTTCCTTCGTCGCCGAGACGTTGCCAGCGGCTGCCAGCAGGGAAAGACTGAGGAACATGCTGATGATCCGGTTCTTCTTCATGGCTGCTTCTCCTGATGCTGTTGGGCCACCTGGCGATCGATCCAGCTGCGGTTGGCGACGGTAAGGTATTTTTCCGCAACGCGCTGGATGTCCTTTGAAGTGATCTTGCGGATGAGGTCCGGATAACTGTTCACCAGGTCGGCATCACCGTGCAGCAGCTGGGTGATGGCCAGATAGTTGGCCCGGTCGATATAGCTGGCCAGTTGCTTGTAAAAATCGGCGATCATTTTTGTTTTGACGGCCTTCAGGCGTTTCGGGTCTATGCCTTGTCTGGCAAGCTGGTTGATCACGCCCTGTATATCGCTGGTGTCCTGTGCGGCACTGCTGCCAGGCTTGTAGATGCCGAAAGCCACCATAAGGCTGGGGCCGGCGAAGGTTAGGGGGTCACCCAGGGGCCAACCCATGCCGCCTGAGATGGAAAGCATGGACTGCTTCTCCTTGACCATTTTCTGGTAAAGAAGGCTGGCATCGCCACCCAACAGAACCTCACCCAGCACGGCCAGCGGGTAGTAGTCCGCGCTGTCAGGTCCGGGCATCTTCCAGCCGATGGCCAGTGCGGGCGCCATGGCGTGTTCGTCCGTCTCTTTTGCAAAGCGTTCCTTGGTATTCGGTTTTTCCGAAACGTCGGGGAGTTTTGGCAGCTTCGCCGCCGGGATGCTGCCGAAATACTTGTTTACCAGCTTGTAGGCGGTGTCACCGTCCACGTCTCCGGCAATGGCGATTACCGCATTGTTCGGCGCGTAGTAGGTGTGATGGAAGCGTTCGACGTCCTCGATGCTGGCTTTGTCCAGGTCAACGAAAGAGCCATAGCCGTCATGGGCGTTCTCCCATTTGTTGAATGCCAGGGCAGCGAGATCCGTCCAGAAAAACAGGCCATAGGGCTTGTTTTTTACATTGACGCGAATTTCCTCTTTTACAACGTCGCGCTGGTTGTCGAGATTTTCCTCGGAAAAATCCAGGTGGCGCATACGGTCTGCCTCCAGCCACAAAACGGGTTCGAGGGCGGAGACGGGGGCGGTGGATATATAGTTGGTGTAGTCATACCGGGTGGAGCCGTTGAGAGAGCCTCCGCCACCCTGGATGATCTTCACGAAACTGCCCTTGGGGGCATTGGGAGTCCCTTCGAACATCATATGTTCGAAAAGATGGGCGAAGCCGGTACGCCCCCTGGGTTCCAGGCGAAAACCTACATGGTAAGCAATGGACAGGCCGAAGGTGGGGGAGCTGTGATCCTCCGAAACCACCAGGGTCAGGCCGTTGTCCAGTTTGTAGGTATGGACAGGCAGCTTCTGTCCGGCCATCGCACCGGAAAAGACCAGCAGCAATGCCGGCCACATTTTGCAGAATATTTTTTTCATCTTGTTTTGCTTCTCCTTGTCCGCTTGTACCGCAGATTGTTGCTGATCTTGCAGACCCAAAAAATCAGGTCCGGTTCAGCGGTTTCCCAGTTGTCAGAGGTCTTATCAATAAGAAAATGGTAATATTCTTATTGATGACGCCGGCGAACGAAAATTTTAGCACTCCATGAAATAAATGGGAAGATACGTGCGGTTTTTTGTGTTGGAGAACAGGTTAATTGTCAAAAACTAATTATTTGAAAAATAAAATAGTAAATAACTACTTAACAATATAAGCAAAAACTGAAATACTAATATGCAGATGACGAGTTGGACGCATCTACAAACAAAGAAGTTCCACTAAACTGATTTTGGAGATTTACGATGAAAAAAATGATTAAAGTTGCTGCTGTTGCAGCTCTGCTTACCGCTTCTGCTTCTGCTTCTGCATGGTGGGGTGGTCCTTGGGGTGGCGATCGCGGTTACGGTAACAACGCATGGGACGACGCATGGGACGGTATTGGCGACGGTTACGGTTCTGGTGACTTCAGCTTCGGCATGAGCGGTTCTGCACGTGGCAACGGCTATGGCCGTGGTTACAACCGTTACAACGGCTACAATGGCTACGGCTATGCCCCTTACGGTTATGCTCCTTACGGCGCTCCTTATGGTTATGCTCCTTATGGTGCTCCTGCTGCTCCTCAGGCTCCTGCGGCTCCTGCCAAGTAAGTTTGTTGAGACATCAGGTGTGCCCGCGGTATCGGTACACCTGATGGTATTG
>NZ_JBHNMF010000003.1:0-31030 GCF_048562965.1 Thiolapillus sp.
AGTTAAAGACTTTATTCCCCGGTCACAAATAAACTATTCGGGAAAAACACCTACTCAACAGTGACACTTTTCGCTAGATTGCGGGGCTGATCGACATCGGTGCCTTTGAGGACGGCGACGTGATAGGCCAGCAATTGCAGGGGAATGGTGTAGACAATGGGCACCGTGCTTGGATTGATATCTGCCAGCGTGAGTGACTGGTATTTGTCCAGTTCGATATTGACCGCCTTGTCACTGAACAGGAACAGCTCGCCTCCCCTGGCGCGTACTTCCTGCAGGTTCGACAGCACCTTGTCCAGCAGGGGATCGTTGGGCAGGGCGCAGACCACCGGCATTTTTTCATCCACCAGCGCCAGGGGACCGTGCTTCAACTCACCTGCCGGATAGGCTTCGGCATGAATGTAGGAGATTTCCTTCAGCTTCAGCGCACCTTCCATGCCGATGGGGTAGAAAGGCCCGCGACCGAGGAACAGGGCATGTTCTTTGTCCGAGAAGGATTCGGCCATGTGCTGGATAGCACCGCTGAGCTTGAGCGCCACTTCAAGCTGTCGTGGCAGAGCGTGCAGCTCTTCGATGAGGAGGCGCTGTTCTTCCTCGCTTTGTCCCATCCGTTTGGCCAGCGCCAGCACCAGCAGGCGCAGGGCGACCAGCTGGGTGGTGAACGCCTTGGTCGAGGCCACGCCAATCTCGGTGCCTGCACGGGTCATGAGTGCCACGTCGGATTCACGCACCAGAGAACTTTCGGGCACATTGCACACTACCATGCTGCCCAGGTAACCTTTCTTCCGTGTCTCCCGCAATGCAGCGAGGGTATCTGCGGTTTCACCGGACTGGGAGATGGTGACGAACAGGGTGTCTTCCGGCACCACAGTTCTGCGATAGCGGTATTCACTGGCGACCTCGACCATGCAGGGTATGCCGATATCTTCGAACCAGTAACGGGCGACCAGTCCGGCGTGGTAGCTGGTGCCGCAGGCGATGATATGCACCTGCTTGGTCTTGTCCAGCAATGCTCTGGTTTCATAGCCAAAGCTTTCTTCCAGCAGTCTGCCCTTGTGGATACGCCCTTCCAGGGTTTCCGCCACCACACCGGGCTGCTCGAATATTTCCTTGAGCATGTAATGACTGTAGGGGCCTTTGTCTGCGGCGCTGGCATTGAGCTTGGATGACTTTACCGGACGATCTACCTCCACACCATCCTGGTCGAAAATCTTTACATGATCACGGTAGATTTCCGCCAGATCACCTTCCTGCAGAAAGATGAAATCATGGGTTTCCGGCAACAGGGCAAAGACATCGGATGCGATGAAGTGCTCACCGTCTCCCACACCGATGACCAAAGGGCTGCCGGCACGAGCGACGACGATGCGATCAGGATCATCCGGGGTTGAGGCGGCCAGCGCATAGGCGCCGACCAGGCGGGAGATGACCTTGCGGAACGCGGTTGGCAGATCCTTTTCGGCTTTCAGCGCCCGCGCCAGCAGATGGGCGATGACTTCGGTATCTGTTTCCGACACGAAGCGATAGCCTTCGGCTTCGAGTTCGGCACGCAATTCGGTGTGGTTTTCGATGATGCCGTTGTGCACGATCGCCACCTGCTCGCCACTCATGTGCGGATGGGCATTGCGCTCGGCGGGAATGCCATGGGTGGCCCAGCGGGTGTGGGCTATGCCGAGGTCGCCGGCGATAGGCGCATCTTGCAAACGCTCTGCCAGCGAAGCGACCTTGCCGACGGAGCGTATGCGTTGCATATGGCCATTGCCATCCCTGATGGCAATGCCGGCCGAATCATAACCGCGATATTCCAACCGCCGCAGCCCTTCCATGAGTATGGGGGTTACGTCCCTGGTTGCAATGGCGCCAACGATTCCACACATGTTATTTCTCCTTGCTGGGCCGCTTCCAGCCCCTGATGGTCACTTGTTTGCCCCGCGCCAATGTGAGCTCGCCCGCTTCCGCATCCTTTGCAATGACCGAGCCTGCCCCGATGGTGGCGTTTTGCCCGATACGCACCGGGGCCACGAGCGCTGCATTCGAACCGATAAATGATTTGTCTTCGATAACCGTCTGGTGCTTGTAGGCACCGTCATAGTTGCAGGTGATGGTGCCGGCGCCAATATTCACACCGCTTCCCATTTGTGTGTCACCGATGTAGCTCAGATGATTGACCTTGGAACCCAGGCCAATGGTGGAGTTCTTTATCTCCACGAAATTACCCACATGAGCACCACCCACCAGTTCGGTACCTGGCCGGATGCGGGAGAACGGGCCGATGGCACTGTCCGGACCGATGACGGCATCTTCGATCACACAGTTTTCCCGGATGCAGACGTTATCTGCCACCTGCACATTGCGCAGCACCGTGTTTGCGCCGATGGTTACATTGTTGCCGAGAACAACCTGGCCTTCGATGATGACATTCACGTCCAGGATGACATCGGTGCCGGCAGTCAGACTGCCACGCAGATCGAAGCGGGCGGGGTCTTTCAGGGTAACACCATCACGCATGAGCGCTTCGGCCTGCCAGCGCTGCAGCACCCGTTCCAGGGACGCCAGTTGCAGGCAATCGTTGATGCCTTCCGCCTCCACCGTATCCGCGGGCTGGGTAACATGAATGTCCACGCCGTCACGAACGGCCATGGCAATGATATCGGTAAGGTAATATTCGCCCTGCGCATTCTGCGGGGACAGTTCCTGCAGCCAGCCCCGCAGCCTTGCGGTATCGATGAGCATGATGCCGGTGTTGATCTCGGGAATGGCGAGCTGCTCTTCGCTGGCATCCTTCTGCTCGACGATGCGCAGCACCCTGCCATCGGCATCACGTTCGATGCGCCCGTAACCGATTGGATCGTCCAGGGTAACAGTCATCAGGCCGAGTCCGGATACCGCCTCGTGGACCAACGCCTGCAGACTCTCCGCCCTGATGAGCGGCACATCGCCGTAGAGCACCAGCACTTTGTCCATGTCCTGCAACAGGGGCATGGCCTGCTGCACCGCGTGGCCCGTGCCCAGCTGTTCGGCCTGCTCGACCCAGAGAATATCGGGGTTGTCGATGGTGTCGCGGACCCGTTCACCGCCATGACCATAGACCACGACGGTCTTAGCCGGCTGCAGGGAGCGGGCGGTTTCGAGCACATGGGCCAGCAGTGGACGGCCGGCAAGAGGATGAAGCACCTTGGGCAAACTGGACTTCATTCTTGTGCCCTGCCCCGCTGCGAGAATGACAATACCCAGTTTCATGTTGATCTCTTCCTTAATTGATACTGGTTGACCCCGGCGCCTGTACGGAATGGATGCCGCTGGTACGGTCTTCTCCCGGCTGCGCATCACGCACCTCAAGTATCTTGACCTGCACCGTCAGCGTTTTGCCCGCCAGGGGATGGTTTCCGTCGATGCTCACCTTACCATCTTCGATTTTTGCGATAAAGAAGGTCTTGGTCTCTCCCGCTTCGTTCTGCATCTGCACTTCCGCACCCACATGGCGGAACTGGGGAGGCACGTTGTCCAGGTCGTCGGTGAAGGTCAGTTCGGGATCATGCTCGCCGAATGCTTCTTGCGGTGGCAATTCCACTTCCACTTCGTCGCCCGCTTTCTTTCCGGCGATGGCCTTGTCCATACCGCCGATCAGTTCGGTATCTGAACCGTAGACGAATCCGATGGGCAGATCATGCTGCTCGACCACATTACCATCCTGGTCGCGGATGGTGTAACTGATGGAAACATATTTTCCGGGTTGTACGATTTCTTTGCTCATAATAAGGATTCTATAAAAAACGAACAGCCCTGGCAGCTTTCACCGCCAGGGCCGATAGATAATATATTGGCGCTAAACTACCGTTAACTTTTAATTTTACGCAGTTTTTCAATAGCCCGAAGTTGCGCCATGGCTTCAACGAGTTCGGCCTGTGCCTTGGCCAGTTCCATTTTGCTGGAGTTATTGGCCAGGGCCGCTTCGGCGCGTTGTTTGGCTTCTTTTGCCGCCAGTTCATCCAGGTCAGCGGCACGGATGCCGGTATCCGCCATGATGGTGATGCGGAAAGGCTGCACTTCGATGATACCCCCGGACACATAGAAATGTTCCATGGGCTTGCCCTGCCCCGGATCGACACGCACGTCGCCGGGCCTGAGCCGGCTGACCAGCGGCGCGTGCCGGGGTGCGATACCGATCTCGCCCATCACGGCAGGCGCATAGATCATTTCGCCCTGCCCTGAAAACAGACTGCCTTCAGCACTGACGATATCCACATGCACGGTCATGGCCATGATTTATTCTCCGGCTTGGGGTCAGCTTTGCTGACCGCCTCGTTCGATGACATCCTCGATACCACCGCACATATAGAAAGCCTGCTCGGGCAGGTGGTCATACTCACCCGCGACGATGGCCTTGAACGACTTGATGGTATCCTTGAGGGAAACATATTTACCCGGCGCACCGGTGAATACTTCCGCCACGAAGAAGGGCTGGGACAGGAAGCGCTGGATCTTACGTGCGCGCTGTACGACCAGTTTGTCGTCTTCGGACAGTTCATCCATACCCAGGATGGCGATGATGTCTTTCAGTTCCTTGTAGCGCTGCAGCACACCCTGAACCGCACGGGCGGTTTCATAGTGCTCTGTGCCCACCACATGGGGATCAAGAATTCTTGAGGTGGAATCCAGGGGATCCACCGCGGGGTAGATACCCAGTTCGGCGATCTGCCGGGACAGCACCAAGGTCGCGTCCAGGTGGGCAAATGTCGTTGCGGGAGACGGGTCGGTCAGATCGTCCGCAGGCACATAGACGGCCTGGAAGGAGGTGATGGAACCGGTCTTGGTGGAGGTGATGCGTTCCTGCAGCACGCCCATTTCTTCCGCCAGGGTGGGCTGGTAGCCTACCGCAGAAGGCATGCGCCCCAGCAGTGCGGATACCTCGGTACCCGCCAGGGTGTAACGGTAGATGTTGTCGATGAACATCAGTACGTCCCGGCCTTCGTCACGGAAGTATTCCGCCATGGTCAGGCCGGTAAGCGCGACGCGCAGGCGGTTACCGGGAGGCTCGTTCATCTGGCCGTAGACCAGGGATACCTTGTCCAGTACGCCGCCTTCGCTCATTTCATGATAGAAGTCGTTACCCTCACGGGTACGCTCGCCCACACCAGCGAATACGGAGAAACCGGAGTGCTCCACGGCAATGTTACGGATCAGCTCCATGAGGGTTACGGTCTTGCCCACACCGGCGCCACCAAACAGGCCAACCTTGCCGCCCTTGACGATGGGCATGATCAGGTCGATAACCTTGATGCCTGTCTCGAGCACCTCGGTGGTGGTGGCCTGGTCTTCCAGCTTGGGAGCTTCACGGTGGATGGGCATAACTACGTCGGTCTTTACCGGACCGGCATCGTCCACCGGTTCACCTAGCACATCCATGATCCGCCCCAGGGTACCCTGGCCAACCGGTACGCTGATTGGCGCTTCGGTGTTGACAACATCCAGACCCCGCTTGAGACCATTGGTCGAACCCATGGCGATGGTACGCACCACGCCGTCGCCCAGTTGCTGCTGCACTTCCAGAATCAGGTTTTCCGATTCGATCTTCAGTGCGTCATAGATCTTTGGCATGGAGTCACGTGGAAACTTAACGTCTACCACAGCACCAATGATTTCCACCACATTACCCGTACTCATGTGCGGATCCTCTTAATATTTAATGTCCGTGTCGTCTGCAAAGACGACGAATAACAAAATGTTTAAATTCTCTATACGGCCGCAGCACCACTGACGATCTCAGATATCTCCTGAGTGATCGCCGCCTGCCGCGCCTTGTTGTAAACCAGTTCCAGCTCGTCGATGAGGCTGCCGGCATTGTCAGATGCCGCCTTCATGGCCACCATTCTCGCGGACTGTTCGCAGGCACCGTTTTCCACGACGGCCTGGTAGGCCAGGGACTCCACGTAACGCGCCAGCAGATCCTGCAGCACAACATCAGCGTCCGGCTCATAAATATAGTCCCAGTGAGTGCGCAGCTTGGCCGCCTCTTCCTCGTCTTCCTCTGCCTCTGGCAGGGGCACCAGTTGCTCGACGATCGGCTCCTGGGTCATGGTATTGACGAAGCGATTGTAGGCAATGCGAATCTCATCCACCTCGCCGTCCACATAGGCATCCAGCATGACCTTGACCGTACCTACCAGATCTTCCATATGGGCAGACTCGCCAATCTGGGTGGCCTGCGCCATGACCTGTCCACCGACGCGGCTGAAAAAAGCCACCGCCTTGCTGCCCACCAGGCAGTAGCGGACATCCACGTCTTCATCATGCAGCTTCTCCACGTCCTTGACCAGGCGGCGGAACAGGTTGTTGTTCAGGCCGCCGCACAGCCCACGGTCGGAAGACACGATGATGTAACCCACGGACTTGATGCCCCTGCGAACCATGAAAGGGTGCTTCACCTGCGGATGCGCCATGGCCAAATGTCCGATGACGGTACGCATCTTTTCCGCATAGGGACGCGACGCATGCATGCGATCCTGCGCCTTGCGCATTTTCGCTGCGGCAACCATTTCCATCGCACGCGTTATCTTTTGCGTGTTCTTGATGGAGCCGATCTGTGTGCGTATCTCTTTAGCGCCTGCCATGTTTCAACCTTGTCTGTCTGTTGGATGTCAGCTGCAAGTTACCAGCTGTGATTGGCCTTGAAATCTTTCAGCGCTTCATGGAAGGCGTTTTCGATTTCATCGTTCCAGTCGCCGCTCTCGTTCACCTTGCTCACCAGTTCACTCTGGCTGCTGTTCATGTAGGACAGCAGCGCCGCCTCGAAATCCACTACCTTTTCGGCATCCACGTCATCCAGGTAGCCTTCGTTGGCAGCGAACAAGGAAATGGCCATTTCCGCGATGGACAGGGGCGAATACTGACCCTGCTTCATCAGCTCGGTAACACGCTGTCCGCGCTCCAGCTGCTTGCGGGTGGCTTCGTCCAGATCAGAAGCGAACTGGGAGAAAGCCGCCAGTTCACGGTACTGGGCCAGCGCCAGGCGAACACCGCCACCCAGCTTCTTGATGATCTTGGTCTGGGCCGCACCACCCACCCGGGATACGGACAAACCGGCGTTGATGGCAGGACGTACGCCAGCGTTGAACAGGTCGGACTCGAGGAAGATCTGACCATCGGTGATGGAGATAACATTCGTGGGTACGAAAGCGGACACGTCACCTGCCTGGGTTTCGATGATGGGCAAGGCGGTCAGAGAGCCGGTCTTGCCTTTCACTTCACCGTTGGTGCGCTTTTCGACCTCTTCCGCATTGATGCGCGCGGAGCGCTCCAGCAGGCGGGAATGCAGGTAAAAGACGTCACCCGGATAGGCCTCACGGCCCGGCGGACGGCGCAGCAGCAGGGATACCTGGCGATAGGCCCAGGCCTGCTTGGTGAGGTCATCATAAATGATCAGGGCATCTTCGCCGCGGTCACGGAAATACTCACCCATGGTGCAACCGGCGTAAGGGGCCAGGAACTGCATGGCAGCCGAATCGGCGGCGGGAGCAGCCACGATGATGGTGTGCTCCATGGCGCCATGCTCTTCGAGCTTGCACACCAGCTGGGCGATAGTGGAGTTCTTCTGTCCCACCGCCACGTAGATACACTTAACGCCGGTGCCTTTCTGGTTGATAATGGCATCGATGGCGATGGCGGACTTGCCGGTCTGGCGGTCGCCGATGATCAGCTCGCGCTGACCGCGGCCGATAGGCACCATGGCATCGATGGCCTTGATACCGGTCTGCACCGGCTGATCGACAGATTTACGCGCAATAACGCCGGGGGCAATCTGTTCCATGGCGGCTGACAGCTTGGTGTCTATGGGACCCTTGCCATCCAGAGGATTGCCCAGAGTATCCACTACCCGACCCAGCAGCTCGGGGCCGATGGGCACTTCCAGCACCCTGCCGGTACATTTCACCGAATCACCTTCGGTAATGTGCTTGTAATCACCCAGCACTACTGCGCCTACGGTGTCACGCTCCAGGTTCAGAGCCAGGCCGTAGGTGTTGCCCGGGAATTCGAGCATTTCGTAGGACATGACATCGGCCAGTCCGTGAATCTGCACGATTCCGTCAGTAACGGCGGTTACTGTACCTTCATTATGAGCTTCTGACTTCAGATCGAATTTCTCGATTCTGCTCTTGATCAGCTCGCTTATCTCAGAGGGATTGAGTTGCATGTCGCTTACCCGCTTAAATTCCTAATTCGTTGGCCAGCTGGGACAACTGCCCAGCCACTGAACCATCAATAACCATATCGCCTGCGCGAATCTTCACCCCACCGATCAGCTCCGGATCTTTGGTGCTGCTGATCTTCACGTCCCGCCCCAGCTTTTTTTTCAAAGCGGCGGCAAGCTCTTTCTCAGCGGCGGGCTTCAGCGCATAGGCGGAAATAACTTCCACATCGATGGCACCATCATGTTCGCTCTTCATCTGCTGAAACAGATTCGAAATCTCCGGTAGCGCCGGGAGACGGTCGTTTTCCACCAGCAGCCGCACCAGGTTCTGTCCTTCGTCGGTCAGCTGATCCTTGCCGATATCCAGCAGCAGTTGCAGCTTGCGTTCGTGAGCCACCGAAGGATTGACGATGATATCGGCGACCGATTCATCAGAAACCACGGCAGCGAGAAACGCCAGCATCTCCATCCAGCTGTCCAGCGCATCCGTTTCCACGGCGCGATCGAATACCGCTTCGGCGTAGGGTCTGGCAATGGTAATCAAATCATCGGACATGATATTGCCTAGATCTGCTTGGCCAGGGAGTCCACAATATCCTTGTGAGCTTCAGCGTTGATTTCCTTGCGCAGAATTTTTTCCGCACCCATGACCGCAAGCTCCGCCACCTTGGACCGCAGCACTTCCCGCGCCTTGTTGGCTTCCTGATCGATTTCAGCACGGGCGGCGGTAAGCAAACGTTCACCTTCGCTCCGCGCCTGGTCTTTCGCTTCATCCACGATCTCTGCGGCACGCTTTTCTGCCCTGGCAACGATTTCTGCAGACTGCTGTTTGGCTTCGTGAAGCTTCTCCAGTGCTGCCTGCTGCGCCAGTTCTTTCTCATGTACACCACGTTCGGCAGCGGCCAGACCGTCGGCAATACGCGCTTTGCGCTCTTCCATTGCCTTGATCATCGGCGGCCAGACATATTTCATGGTGAACCATACGAACACCGCAAAAGATATCAGTTGGGCGATGAGAGTCAGATTTATATTCATCCCGTTACCCCATTAAAGACGAGAGGTTTGATAGTCACCCGAGGTCTTAACCTGCGAGGGCAAAAAGCACGTACATACCCAGACCCACAGCGATCATGGGTACGGCGTCCGTCAGGCCCATGACGATGAAGAATTGTGTACGCAACATGGGAATCAACTCCGGTTGGCGAGCGGCGCCTTCCAGGAAGCGTCCCCCGAGGACGCCGATACCGATAGCGGCGCCCACAGCGCCCAACCCCATCATGATAGCGGCGGCAATAACCAGCAGTGCTTGTTCCATGATTGTCTCCAGTTCTCAATAAAGATAAAAATAAAAGTTAAAAAACCAAATCAGTGTTCACTGTGCGCCATGTCCAGATAGACGATGGTCAGGGTCATAAAAATGAACGCCTGCAGCGTAATGATCAGAATATGGAACACCGCCCATACGAACTGCAACACGCCACCAAAAATTCCCAGGCCGATACCGGCGCCGTACATCAATGCGACCAGAATAAAGATCATCTCCCCCGCATACATGTTACCGAACAGACGCAGGGAAAGCGAAAGCGGCTTGGCCAGCAGGTTGACACCTTCGAGAAAAAGGTTGATGACGAAAAATATGGGCTTCAGCGCCATACTTTCGGTCTGGAAAGGCATGCCGGTGAGTTCATGGACAAAACCGCCCACACCCTTGATCTTGATACTGTAATAAATGATCAGCGCAAAAACGCCCAGCGCCAGGGCAAAAGTGATGTTGGGATCTGTTGAGGGCACCACTTTCATGTGGTGGATACCGATGGCGCCTGCCAGGCGAGGCAGCACATCGACGGGCACCAGATCCATCAGATTCATCAGAAAAACCCAGCAGAAAACTGTCAGCGCCAGGGGAGCAATCAGGGGATTGCGTCCGGAGAAAGAACCCTTGACGCTGTCCTCGACAAAATCCACCATTGTCTCGACAAAATTCTGCAGCTTGCCGGGAACTCCGGAAGTGGCATTTTTCGCCGCTTTGTAAAAGAAGTAGCCGAAAACCAATGCCAGCGCGGTAGACCAGAACAGGCTGTCCAGATGCAGCGCCCAGAACCCCATTTCCTTGGCTTCTGCCGCGCTGTGCGCGATCCCCCAATGCCCGTCCGGAAACTTCCCGAAGGTCAGATTGGTGAGATGGTGCTGAATATATTCGCTGGAAGTAACTGTTTCGCCGGAAGCCATCGTCTCAACTTATCTCTGCGCCTTCCCTGTCAGCCAATGAGCCAGCACGGGAGACACTACCTGAACCAGAAAAAAACTCACAAAAAGAGCCACTGCGTTCAGCGGCCTCAACCATATAAATATAACTGCAAAAGCACAGGCCACAAAAACCAGCTTGCCGACCTCTGCAATGTAGAATCTTGTTACCAGGATGCCGGGTTGCTGCGCCCGGTAAGGTGCAAAAACCCAAAACGCGAAAATCGCACTTGCCCCCAGCGCAATGACACCGCCCAGAAATGCCGACAATGCCGCTGTTTTTCCAACCGCCATACCGGCCAGTGTTGCTGCTGTAACCAGCCCTGCCTGTACAAACAGCAGCTGCTTCACGCGCTGCCAGTCCATCGGCTTGCCCATCATGCTGCGCTGCCTCCCTGCAAAGCGAGCGCATCATAAGTTTTTTCACGCATAAGGTCAACCGATACAGCTATTAAAGCATACTGCAGCTGCAGGGGGTTTGTATATGCGAAATCGCAAAAAATGCCCCCGGCAGCAAAAATCATTTGATATGCACCATGATCCCTTCGAGCTCATCCAGACTGTTATAGCTGATCACCAGCTTTCCCTTGCCGTTTGCGGCCTGTTTCAGCTGCACTGGCGCCCCCAGCCTGTCCGTAAGGCCCTGAATCAGGCGGCGCACGTCCGGATCGTCTTCGACGGATGGCGCAACACGGCGGGCAGGCTCGCCGCCATGCTCCTTGAAGCGGCGCACCAGCGCTTCTGTTTCCCTGACAGACAACCCTTTCTTCACCACGAGCTGGGCTGCCTGACTTTGCAGATCGGCTTCCAGTGAGAGCAGCGCCCGGGCATGACCCATTTCCAGATGCCCGGCCTCGACCTGCACTTTCACGTCCGGATTCAACTCCAGTAGACGCATCAGATTGGTGACCGTGGTGCGCGATTTTCCCACCGCCTGGGCAATCTGCTGATGGGTGAGCTCGAATTCCTCCAGCAAACGGTGCAGGGCCTGGGCTTCTTCCAGGGGATTGAGATCGTCACGCTGGATATTCTCGATCAGCCCCATGGCCATGGCGGCCTGGTCGTCAACATCCCGCACCACCACGGGTATTTCGGTCAGTCCCGCCAGCTGGGCCGCGCGCCAGCGGCGCTCGCCGGCGATCAGTTCGTAGGTATTCTCTCCTGCCGGGCGTACCACCACAGGCTGCACCACGCCTTGCGCGGCGATGGAGTCGGCCAGTTCGCGCAGGCGGTCCTCGTCGAAATGCCGCCGGGGCTGAAAACGCCCGCGCTGCACCAGATCCACCGCCAGCATTTTCGGCACGCCATCACCGGCAGCCGGCGCTTCCCTGTTGTTGCGGGGTGCAGACTGCGCTCCCCCGAGAAGGGCATCCAGGCCCCTGCCTAATCCTCGTTTTGCCATAATATTCAGTCGCTTGTTGATTGTGACTCGTGCCGACGCACCATTTCACTCGCCAGGGCCATATAGCTTACCGCCCCTCGCGAATACCTATCATACAGCAGAACCGATTGCCCATGGCTGGGCGCTTCGGCAACCCGGACGTTGCGCGGAATGATGGTGCGGAACACTTCGTCGCTGAAATGCTCAATGAGCTGGCGGGAGACTTCGGCGGAAAGCCGGTTGCGCATGTCATGCATGGTGCGCAGTATGCCTTCGAGTTTCAGCGCCGGGTTATAGTATTCACGGATCTGCTCGATGGTGTTGAGCAGCCCGGAAAGCCCCTCGAGGGCATAGTATTCTGTCTGCAGGGGGACCAGCACCCCGCCGCTGGCAACGAAGGCATTGATAGTCAGCATACTCAGGGAAGGCGGGCAATCGATCAGGACATAGTCGTAATTGTCCTGAATGGGCTTGAGCGAAAGCGCCAGGCGGCGCTCTTTCATGGGATGATTCATCAGGCCGACTTCCGCAGCCGTCAGATCGGTATTGGATGGCAGCACGTCGAACTGGTCTGCCACACTGCGCTGCAACACGCCTCGCACAGGTGTGTTCTCCAGCAGCACGTCACAGGCGGACAGCTCCAGCTCATGTTTGTCCACACCGCAGCCCATGGTGGCGTTTCCCTGCGGATCCAGATCCACCAGCAGCACACGCTTGCGTACCCCCGCCAATGCAGAAGCGAGATTCACCGCTGTCGTCGTTTTGCCAACCCCGCCCTTCTGGTTGGCGATACTGATGATCCGCACCATGTAATGCCTATGATCCTGAATGGAAAGGCGTCAGTTTACCAGCCTGAGCGGCAAGGTGGTAGAAAGGCAGCGGCGCTCCCTGTCAGGCTCTGAGCGGAGGATGATTCCAGCCCATATCCAGCGGCGCTGCCATCTCTGACTGGCTGGCGGAAAGCACCCCGTTGCGCAGCATGGCTGGGGTATCCTGTTCACTCCCGATAGGCACCCTTTCCTCCAGGTGGACAGCCACCACATCACTGTCCGGCAAGGGCATGGCACCGAAGAAGTTCCGCAGGCGCACCCGCCATTTTCCCACTCCCGCAGCATCCCAGCATGCCAGCACACCCGTCACGTTCTGCTCCACCGGCAGGTAGGCGAAGAGACCGGTTTCGGGATCCGGCCGGTGATGGCGGATAACGCCCTGGGCATTCCTGACCTTCACCTCATCCAGCAGCGGTCGCCAGTGCACGCCGTCACCACTGACCTCCACCACATAGCTGTGCCTGAGCAAGGGTACGCCCTGGACAAGGAAACCTTCGGATGCCGGTTTCATGTCCCGCAGGAAAAGCTCCTGAGGAACCGCGGTGACTGCCGGCAAGCCGCCCACCAGCGCAATCGTCCCTGCTGCCGCATTTACCCGCGGGGCAATCGTAAGGCTGGCATCCCTGCAGCCCCGTTCTGTGGGAACGCACTGGAATTTGCTGCGTGCACCCGATCTGCTTCTGGAAAGAATGGCCCTCACGCGCAATGTCCGGCTGTTTTCGGCACAATCGAGACGGTAGGCATCGAGATCGACGGGCAGCTGCAGGACATAATCCACACCTTCACGCGGTATACTTCCCAGGGAGGACAGCGCCATGTCCGCCGTCCCCAGGTGCTTCACGAAGGTGCTGTTTCCGTCAGTATCTGCCCAGAAAGTGACATGATGGTGCTCGGGAAGATGCCCCGGACCTTCCACATGCACGACCGCCACCAGCAGCTCATCCTGCACCAGACCGATGCCACACAGTACCTCGTCGGTAACCCGCGTCGGCTTCTGTACTACGGGTGCCGGCGATTGGGCACTCATACAGACCGTGGTCTCCATGATCCCGCCAAAAACCGGTTGCCAGTCCGGTGACCCGGCGGGGGGCGCATCATTCCAGGACAGTATGGCCCTGAGCCGGGCGCTGCCGGCGGGAAAGGACACAGCATCTTCCGGCAGCACCAGGGAAACGGCATATTGCCGGTCGCTGAGCGCAAAGGCATTGCGCACTTCCACGCTGGTACAACCCTGATCCTCCCAGCTCTGCCCTCCGTCAAAAGAAAAATAGAAGCGCACGTATTCCGGCGCACTGCTGATACGCGTCCCCGCGCCATAACCGCTGGAACGGAACAGGCTGATGACGGCGGCCAGCTGACGCTTCTCGGGGCTGTAACCCAGACAGGAAAGCGCCTCATAAATAAGTATTGCAGCTTACGGGAGATCTGGCGGGAAAATGGCTGAACGCGGCATTACCGAAATAGTTGGGGTTGCTTTGCAGCAACAGCCTGAACATGCGCCGCTCACGCAGCATTGGCTGATCCTTTCCCCGTATCGCGTCACTGCTTTGCCTGACCATCTCGAATCACTCCCGCAACTGAATCTGAAACTACGGTATGACTATAGACAGGATCAGGAAGGCTGCCTATGGACAAACACCCCGAGTGTTTGTAGGACAATTCTCACATTTTGCCCGTCAAAGGAGGGCAGATCAGGATACCGTGGCGCCGGGCGTCCTCACCCGGGACGGCAAGCTTATGTATTTTATAGTTAATTTCACCTGACAGCGCATCGAGCTCATCCCCGGGAACCGTACCCTTCATCGCCAACCAGCTTCCCCCGGGAGCCAGCAGATGACGGGTGAGTTCGACCATGTCCGGCAGTGAGGCAAAGGCACGGGAAGTGATGGTGTCGAACAGCCGTGGGGGATGATACTGCTCAACCCGCACCTGTTCGACCTGTACGTTGTCCAGCCTCAGCTCAAGCTTTGCCTGCCTGAGAAAACGGGTCTTCTTGCCGTTGGTATCGAGCAGGGTAAACGCACGTTCAGGATTCATGATGGCCAGGGGAATCCCCGGCAACCCGGCGCCACTGCCCACATCCAGCACATGTTCGCCACGCAAGAGATCCTGAATTGAAAGGCTGTCGAGCAACTGCCGCGACACCACGATGGCGGGATCACGCACGGCCGTGAGATTGAAAGTCCTGTTCCACTTTTCCAGCAATGCCAGATAGTCCAACAATTGCCGCTGCTGATGAGCAGTTGCGGCCAGCTTCATTTCCGCCAGCCCCTGGCTCAGCTGCTGCTCCCATCTGTCCGGCATCAGGAAAGCCCGTCGGCAAGCTCCTGCAGCAGTGCCTCGGTACTGCCCCAGTCCATGCAGGCATCGGTGACAGACACGCCGTGGCGCAGCTGAGCAAGGTCTTTGGGAATGGGCTGATTGCCTTCGTGCAAATGGCTTTCCAGCATGATGCCCATGATGGAGGTATTGCCCGCACGGATCTGGTTGAGCACATCCCTTGCCACCAGACTCTGCTGCCGGGGGTCTTTCTCCGAATTGTCATGGCTGCAATCGACCATGATGTTCTGGGGCAGTTTTGCCGCCTGCAGCGCCTGCTCGCAGCGTGCCACGTTCACGGACGAATAGTTCGGCTGGCCGCCGCCACCGCGCAGGATCACATGCCCGCAGGCATTTCCCCGCGTGCGGATGATGGCGGTGCGCCCCTGGGGATTGATGCCGAGAAAACTGTGTGGTTCGGAAACGGCATGCAGGGCATTGATGGCCACGTCCAGGCTGCCGTCGGTGCCGTTCTTGAAACCCACGGGCATGGACAGGCCCGAAGCCATTTCCCGGTGCGTCTGGGATTCCGTGGTGCGCGCCCCGATAGCGGCCCAGGAAAACAGGTCGGCAAGATACTGGGGGCTGATGGGATCCAGCGCTTCGGTCGCCACTGGCATGCCCATTTCTGCCAGATCCACCAGCAGGCGGCGGGCGATATGCAGCCCTTCTTCCAACTGAAAACTGTCGTCCATATGCGGATCGTTGATCAGGCCTTTCCAGCCCGTGGTGGTGCGCGGTTTTTCGAAATACACACGCATCAGTATCAGCAGCGAAGAAGACAGTTTCTGCGAAAGTGCCAGCAGGCGTTGCGCATACTCCAGGGCAGCTTCGGGATCGTGAATGGAACAAGGGCCGACGACAACCAGCAGACGGGAATCCCTGCCATCCAGCACAGCCTTCACCGCCTGGCGGCCGGAGGCCACGGTCTCTCTGGCAACATCAGACAGGGGAAGTTTCTCGCGCAGGGCCGCGGGGCTGAGAATGACATCCTCCGCCAGCACATTGGTGTTGGCAAGATGCTTCACGGCGGCAGCCTGTTTCGGATCATCCATTGTAGGATTCTCGGGCATTGTTCATTACCTGTTGATTGATGGTCGCCAGATCATAGACGCCGTTCTGGTCCAGTTCCCCCACCAGATCCTGGCGTATTTTCACGGTGAGTTCCGCCAGCGCGGTGGAAATGGCGCTGCCTTCGCTGCGATCCAGGGAGGCATCCCTGGCAGAACGGTTGAACACTTCCAGAAACTGCTGGTACTGCTCCAGCACCGCCGGGCTGGCCACCATGGCCAGCTTGTGGGTGAGAAACTGCAGGCGCACATGATCCTGTTCGGTGACCGCCTTGTCCAGCATCAGCTGCTCGATATGGCTGATGAAGTCCATGTAGATCTCGGACTTGAGTTCGATGAACTTGATGCTCTGCTCTTTCTTCAGCTCCACTTCCGTCTGCTTGTTGAGCAGCATGGCGGTAATGAGCACCGTGGCCACCGTACCCAGAATGATCAGCACGATCTCCTGGGTAAAGGGCATCTTGTCCATCACCCGGTAGGCATAGCGCAGGAAGGCATAGCCTCCCACCACCACGGTGGCAGTCAGGCTCAGGTAGATCAGGTTTTCACGAAATGTCTTCATCCTTCCCGGTTCAGATTTCCCGCAGGCCTTCCGAAGGCTCCACACGTGCGGCGCGAATACCCGCGAGTATAGCAGCCAGTATGGAAGCACCCGCAGTTATCGCCAGAGCAATAGCATAGTGTTCCGGCAGCAGGCGGCAGATCTTCTGGGCGCTTTCCAGCTGGGGCGCGAGCATGAAATTGATGCTCCAGGCAGCAGCAAGATAGATACCACAGGCCAGCGCCCAGCCGAAAACGGCGGTGTACAGGCCCTGCACCACGGGAAACAGGATGATATCGCCGGTACGGAAACCCACTAGGCGCAGCACCGACAGTTCCTTGCGTTTGCGGTCCACGTTGGCCCACAGGCTGGCCCCCAGGGAAAGGGAGAAGCCCCCCAGCCCGATGAGGGCGATGGCCCAGTAGATGGCCGACAGGGTGTTGTCCATGCGCCGCACGCTTTCGATATCCGCCGCCTGGGTGCGCACTTCGATACCACTGCGCTCGAAACTGTCGTTCAGGGCCGCCACGTCGTAGATGGAACGGGCATACAGGCGGAAACCGGTGTAGCTGCGCGCCTGTACCGCCGCACTGCCCTCCCAGCCCAGGGCAGGAACGGCACGGCCATCGCGGAAATCCTCCAGCGCCTCCACCAGCATCACCGAAGCAAACAGACCGTCTCGCCTGAAACCGGTGGCCGGTGCCACCGCCGCCACCTGCAGATCCATGGCGACACGCTCCTTCCTGCCCCGGAAGCGACGCTGCAGGCTACCTTCGATATGATCACCGGCACTCACCTGCAGTTTCTTTGCAGCACTGGCGGACAGCACGACCCTGTCCATCCCGGAAGGCGGCTCAAGCTGCGGATCCAGCAGAGGATCACCTTTTGCTGACGGTATCACCTCGAACTGCAGGATACGCCCGGCCTGCTCGCTGCTCACCGACAGGGTGGACGCAATGCTGCGGATACGCGGCACGATGAAAGCCACATCGTCCCGCTTGCGCAGGCTGTCTATCCATACCCGGTCGTAATGGCCACTGCCCACGGGGCGGATCTCGCGCTTGGCCGGATTTTCGACCAGCTCGTCTATCATGGTGCCCACGATGCCGAACTTCAGCCCGAACAGCACCAGCATGGGTCCCAGCACCGCGGCCAGCGCCAGCACGAAGCAGACAGAGATCTGCCATTCGTGAAAATAGTCCCTGCTGGCCAGGGCCAGGGTCTGACGTTTCTGGCGCAGCATCAGCCACTCACCACGGTTTCTGTCATGCGGCCATCCTTCGAGCGCCGGGTGTGGTGTGCCAGTCTGCGCAGCCCAAGCTGCTTGATATGCCGCCAGGCATGGCTGGCAACAATAACGGTAATGTTGCGCTCTTCCACCATGCCGATAAAAAGTGACATGATCTTTTCCGCCGCAAAGGGATCCACCGATGCCGTGGGTTCGTCTGCAATGATGATAGCAGGGCGGTGCGCCAGCGCCCGGCCGATGGCCACACGCTGGCGTTCCCCCGTGGACAGGGCGTCGGGAAGTTTTTTCAGATGGCGCGTCAGTCCCAGCTCCCTCGCCAGGGTCTCCACCGTGCCGTCATCCTTCATGCCCAGCATCTGGCGGGAGAGATTGATGTTGTCGTAGATATTCAGATAAGGCAGCAGACCGCCGGTCTGCATAACATACCCCATGTGCGCCTTGCGCAGGGCGGCCAGCCGGTTGCGCCTGTGCTTACGCCAGGCAAGGCCGATATCGACCTCTGTGTTGCTGTCCGCATGGAAGCTGAAGTTACCGATGTCGCTGGGCTGCAGAATAAAGGCCAGCATGTCCAGCAGGGTGGACTTGCCGCAGCCACTCTCGCCGATCAGGGCGATCTTCTCGCCCCGCTGGATGCGCAGGGACGGCACCCGCAGCCCGAAGCTGTAGCCGTTGCTGCTGCGGGTCTTGGCGACATCCTTGAGCTGGTAGATGACCCCGGAAGGGCTGTTTTCCTGCATCAGGGCAGCATATCCAGGGACAGGGGAAAGACCGAATCACCGCTGACCGGGCCGTTGTCCAGACTGATCCACAGATCGGTGTTGTCATGCAGGGCCTGGTAGTAGGTGACCTTCTCTTCCAGGCGGCGCAGGAATTCGATCTGCTGTGCCGCTGGCCAGCTCTGCCAGTCGTCCAGGGACAGGGACATGACCTCGCCGGTGTAGGGCAGCCCTTCGATATAGTCGCCGATGAAGCCCATGTCCACCAGGCTGTTGCCCTCCCCGGCGGTGGTCGCCGTGGTACGCCCCAGTTCTTCCGGGTTGCGCGAAATGGTGGCTGCCAGGCTCTTGAGTTCGTTGATGAAATTCTGGGGCGACAGCAGTCCGTCCTCCGCGGTGCGCAGCACCTGGCGCAGGATATCGTGCATATCCGACAGCTGATCCCGGGTCAGCAGAACCCGCACGTCCACGGTCTGGCGTTGTGGCTGGCTCATGTCATGATCCAGCATCCAGGCGTTGAACACCCGGGGAGGCTGGCCCTGAAACTGTTGCAGGTACTGCATGCGCAGGGCATAACCCAGTTTTTCCACCTTGAGCTGCAATTCGGTGAGACGGGTATTCTCTTTCGCCTCGGGCCGGGCAGGCTGCGGCTGTGCTTCCAGCCCTTGGGCGACCTGGGCGGAAATCTGCCCGGCAAGGCTGTCCAGTACGGTGCCGAACTCTTCCACGTTCCCAGTCGGCACGCCGTAATACAGGCTGCCGATACCGGGAAAATCGGACAGCTCGCGGTACTGGGCTTCCGCCCTGGCATGATCCGCGTTTTCGGACGGAGTCTTCAGGTGCAGCACGAAGATGGCGATGCCGTTGTCCTGGGCCAGCTGGCGCAGGGCCACCGTTCCCAGGCCGGTGGTGGACAGGGGATCGTCACCCTCCCGCGCCCCAGCATCGGTGATGAGTACGATATAGCGGGCGTCGTGCCCCTGCCAGCCCATGCCTTCGATGGCCTGCTGCAGGCCGGCGTAGGCGTCCTCGCGGAAATCCTTGCTGGAAACCTTCGCCGCGGAGAGCTGGTCCACCTTTTCCAGAAACACGCCGGGATCACGCCCCTGCTCCAGGGTGACGTAGGTGCGCGCGGTGTAATCCAGTCCGGGCGCCGCCTTCGCATTGTCGCGGAATGCCACCAGGCCGAAATTCACCCTGCCCAGCTGCCTCGCATCCCCGAGCTGGTCGTAGATTTTCATCACCGCCTCACGGGTGCGCTGGATGTATTCATCCATGGAGAGGCTGGCGTCGATGACGAACACCAGGCCGGCGGTGTATTCCCGCTTCGCCCCGTCAGCCGCCGGCGCCGCCTTCCTGCTGGCCAGAGGTACACTGGCGATTTTCAGCATGCGCGCCTGTTCGGTTCCCAGCCAGGTGTCCTTGAAATCGAGGATGGGCACCAGGTAGAAATCTTTGCGGATGTCGATATGACCGGCGGGCTGGATCGCCACCACCGGCGAGTCTGCAGGCAATTCTCCCTGTACCGCCTGTTCGTAGAGCTTGCGGTAGGTTTCGCTGCCCGGCTGCCTGGCCAGCGCTTCAAGGGAAGCCTTGTCGCGCAGCATCAGCACCCGGTCATGTCCCGACGGATCACGGAACACCACGGTGAGCCCCTGGTTCCAGGAGATACTGTCCTTCGCCGCCAGCCAGCCGGAGAGGCTGCCGTGCTTGTCCACGCCCACCAGCAGCCATTCATTTCCCTGAACCGGCTTGCGCTCATAGACATAGAAGGCGCTGAATGGCGTAACCGCCGTACCCTGTTCATCTCCCGGCTGATCATGGAGACGGGCATCCGGAATGGCCAGCACCCGCTGATAGAGCGCCTGCTTGCCTTCCATGAGCAGTGGCTTTTTCGTATCCGCCAGCGCCTGCCCGCCCAGCAGAACCAGGAGCACCAGTAAACCCAAACCACCGATCTTCATCATTTGCTTCATTTCCATTTTTCCAGCAGTACGGCCGCCTGCTCATCGCCTGAGCTGGCCGCTTTTTCCAGCTCAACCAGCAGTTGCTGCAGACGCTGCTGCGCCACGCCGCTGCCGTTGCGCCGCGCCTGCTCGTACCACTTGTGGGCCTGCACCACGTCCGGCTGGGAAAGCACCGTGCTCCCCGCCCTGAAATACGCAGGATCCGCCTGCTGGGCCAGCATCATGGCCGCTTCGGCAGAACCGTCTTTCGCCGCTTTGAAATACAGCAGCCAGGCATCCCCCAGCTTCCCCTCCGACTGGAAGGCCTGCGCCTGGGCAAGCAGCGCATCCACGCCCAGCCCTTCGCTGGCAGCCTTGGCAAGATAGGCACGCGCCGCCTCGCCTTCCACCCCGGCAGAGCCCGTTTTGGTTTCAGCAGGCGCTTCATTCGCGGCAGTCCCGGCCCGGCTCTCTGCAGGGACTGTGGGTGCGGGCGTCTCTGCGGGCGCTTCTCCCGGCGGGGGTATGTCTTCTGCCTTTTTCTCCTTGTCCGGCACCATCATCACTGCAACCACGGTTACGGCGATCACCAGGCTGATGATCAGCCACAGGCGGTTGGAGGTGGAATTGCTGCTCTTGTTTTGTCCTTCTTGCATGGAGACACCGGCAAACCTGGAGGGTATGACTAACACTCTTCGACGAAAGAGCGATATTATCGCACAACCATCCGACTGTAACCCAGGGAAGCTCTGAACATGTCCGAACACGCTTCCGGCGCCCGGACCCGTTAGAGAGCTTCCTGACCGACACCATGAAAACAAGAAACCTTCTCCTTGCTCTCCTCATACTGGCTCTCTGGGCCGCCACCGCCTGCTCGCGCCCACCCCAGCGCAATTATCTGGACAGCCTGCGCAGCTACTGGCAGGGTGTCTACCCCAACGGTGGCGAGACCCTCTATTGTGGCCGGAAATTCCGCCCTTTCGACCGCAGCGTGAATGTCGAGCACGTCTATCCCATGAGCTGGGTGACGAAAAAACTGCGCTGCGGCAAGCGCGAGCAATGTCGCCACAACAGCCCGCGCTTCAACCTCATCGAGTCGGACATGCATAACATGTATCCCGCCCGCAAGGACGTCAACCAGACCCGCGGCGCCATGGCCTTCGGCATCATCGAAGGGGAAAACCACAAGTACAGAGGCTGTGATTTCGAGGTGGATTTCCGCAAGCGGCGGGTCGAGCCCCGCCCGGAGGTCCGGGGGCGCATCGCGCGGGCCATGCTCTACATGTCGGACGAGTACGGTCTGGACATCTACCGCAAGCAACGCAAGATGCTGGAAAAGTGGAACCGGCAGTTTCCACCGGATGCCGAGGAAAAACGTCACAACAGGGCGGTTGCCAGGATCCAGGGCAAACCCAATCCCTATATCCGATAGTCATTCCCCCAAATCCAATGGAAGGGTGTAAAATCCCCGCCCATTGCCGAACAGGACCCGGATCACCATGAGCACATTGAAGAACGACCGCTTTCTGCGCGCCCTGCTGCGCCAGCCCGTTGACATGACACCGGTGTGGATGATGCGCCAGGCGGGACGTTATCTCCCCGAGTACCGCGCCACCCGCGAAAAGGCCGGTGATTTCCTCAGCCTGTGCCAGAATCCGGAACTGGCCTGCGAAGTCACCCTCCAGCCCCTGGAGCGCTTCCCCCTGGACGCCGCCATCCTGTTCTCCGACATTCTTACCATACCGGACGCCATGGGGCTGGGCCTGTACTTCGAGGAAGGCGAGGGGCCACGCTTCGAGCGCCCGGTGCAGGACAAGGCTGCTATCGATGCCCTGCCGGTGCCAGACCCCGAAGAAGAACTGCGCTATGTGATGGACGCGGTGCGCACCATTCGCCGGGAGCTGGATGGCCGGGTGCCTCTCATCGGCTTCTCCGGCAGCCCCTGGACCCTGGCCACCTACATGGTGGAAGGCGGCAGCACCAAGAACTTCGCCCTGTCCAAGGGCATGATGTTCGACCGCCCGGAGCTCATGCACGCCCTGCTGGACAAACTGGCGCAATCCGTGACCTCTTATCTCAACGCCCAGATCGCCGCCGGCGCCCAGGCGGTGATGATCTTCGACACCTGGGGCGGCACCCTCACCCCCTCGGACTACAAGGAATTCTCCCTGGCCTACATGCAGCGCATCGTGGAAGGCCTGACCCGGGAAGCCGAAGGCCGCAAGGTGCCCGTGGTGCTATTTACCAAAGGTGGCGGCCAGTGGCTGGAAGCCATGGCGGACACGGGTTGCGATGCCCTGGGGCTGGACTGGACCACAGATATCGGTGAGGCCAGGGAACGTGTAGGCCACCGCGTTGCCCTGCAGGGCAACATGGATCCCAGCACCCTGTACGCCTCACCCGAAGTCATCCGCCGCTCCGTGGCCAATATCCTGGAAAATTACGGCCTCGGCACCGGCCATGTGTTCAATCTGGGCCATGGCATCCATCCGGGCATCGACCCGGAACATGCCGGCGCCATGATCGAAGCCGTTCACGAGCTGAGCAAGCAGTATCACAAATAAAAAGCCACTGAAAAGCTTTTGTTTCCAGTGGCTTTTTAACCCCGAAGCGGCGGTGGGGCGCGCTTTCTACAGGCGGTAGACAGACGCGGTCATGAGCTTCGAGGTCAATTTCATGGCCACCCTGACGGGACCAGGCAGTTCCGCGCCGCCATGGGCTTTTGCCGTCTGGCCATGGCGGATCTCGTCTTCCTTCATCTGCTCCAGGATCGCACGGGTGCGGCAATCCGACTCCGGCACCTGCGCCAGATGCTCGTCCAGGTGTCCCTCGACCTGCTTTTCGGTTTCGGCCACGAAACCCAGGCTCCACTTGTCACCCGCCAGTCCGGCAGCCGCACCGAGTGCGAATGAGCCGGCATACCACAGCGGGTTGAGAATACTCAGGCGGCCACCCAGTTCTTCGACACGCTGTTCGCACCAGTCCAGGTGATCGTTTTCCTCTGCCGCAGAACGCTCCATGCTGCGCCGCACTTCTTCCTTTCGCGCTGTCAGCGCCTGCCCCTGGTACAGCGCCTGGGCGCAGACCTCGCCCGTGTGATTGATACGCATCAGGCGGGCCACATGGTCTTTCTGGGATTCCGGCAATTCGGATTCCGTGCATTCTTCGGCGGGATTGGAACGTTCGGTCACCAGCGGGCGGCCAAACAGCGTGCGCAGGGCCTGGTCCAGATTGACGACCAGACGGTCTGCCGCGGTAAAGTTTCTGTGCGCTTCTTTCATGGAAGAAATTCTAATCCCTTATCAGCTGACGCGCCAGCAAAGTGACAGGATGCAGGTATTCAGGATCCTGACCATCCACAGCGGACTGCAGGTGCAGACGACAGGATAAATTGCTGCTCAGAACAAAATCCGGCGAGATATCGGCTATTTGCCGGACGAAGGGTTCCCGCAGCCGCTCCGCCACCCCGGGCCGGAGTACCGCCCCGGTCCCACCGGCGCCACAACAGGCACCCTTCTTCCCCACCGCTTCAGCCTTCAGTTCCAGAATGCATGCAAGCAGTTTCATCACGGCATCACCACTGTGCAGAACGTTTTCCAGCGTGCAGGGAATATGAACCGCCGCGGATTTTGACAGCGGCCTGAACTCCAACCGTGAAATCACCTTTTCCTGTGCCAGGAAGGCGGCAATGTCCCTGTGCCTTGCACCAAGCACCTCGTAAACATCGAGTTGCGCACCGCAACCGCTTGCGATGCTGATCACAGCGTCCAGCTCCCCGATCGCAGCAAAGGCGGCTTCATTGGCGGCCGCCAGTCGCACCGCCCTGCCGATGTTACCCGCATGAGCATCGAGGGCACCGCAACAGACCTGTTTTGCTGGTACTGCCACCTCGTAGCCAGCCCGCAGCAGCAGGGAAATCGCCGAGTCGACAGCAACACTGTCGAACAGACTGCCCGTGCACCCCACAAACAATCCCACCCTGCCAACGGGTTTCGCTATGTCAGGACGATAGACAGGGGCAGGTCTGGGCGCATCTGTACGGGCCTGACGAGCCAGTATATTAAGGCGGGGAAAAGCCGGAAGAACCGGCCTGCCCAGGCGCAGCAGCCATCGCATCAGCCCCGGCCGGGGCAGCAGCATATGCAGCAAACGGCTTTTTATACCCTGTTGCGAACGCACCAGCGACAGGCCCTGATCCATGATTTTCGCGAACTGCACTTCAGACGGGCACATGGCCTCACAGCGCCGGCACAGCAGACAGCTGTTCAAAACTTCTGCGCTGTGATCATCCGGCAGGATCTGGCCCTGAGCAAGCGCCTGAACCAGCGTGATCCGCCCCCGCGGCGACATCGCCTCACTGGCCGTCAGACCATATGTCGGGCACTCAGCCAGGCAAAGACCGCATTTGACGCAACGCGCCGTCTCCACAATCATGGAGCCGTGCTTCCTGGCGTATAATCGGCATACTGACCGCAGCAGAACAGTATTCGTCTATGTCTTACTTCAAATATCATGTGTTTGTCTGTACCAATAAGCGCGAGGAGGGCGCCTGCTGCGCCTGTCTTGGCGCCACAAACGCACGGACCTACCTCAAGAAACGCTGCAAGGAATTGGGCATTCACGGAGAAGGCCAGGTTCGCATCAACAATGCCGGCTGTCTCGACCGCTGCGCTCAGGGTCCCGTCATGGTGATCTATCCCGAAGAAACCTGGTATACCTATGTAGATAGTGAGGATCTGGATGAAATCATAACACGCCACCTGCAGCACGGGCAGATCGTAGAGCGCCTGAAAATCTGACCAGAACAGCCGATAGCACTACCACCTCTCTGATCATTCAGGCACTTGTATGAACCGGTACGGCAAACAGGTGCAATAGGGCAACTCGATTGGCAGGCCGATCAACCGATTTCGAAAACACAGTTTCTGCCAGGGGTTCCAAGGCTGCTCCAGCCTGACATTTTCACTATTGCCATCCAAATCACATAAAATTTTCTTGACAGGAAACGCCCAATATTAGAAAATGCTCACATACTGATTTTCCTCTCCTCCTCCCCCTTTGTTGGAAAATCAGTATGCACCATCCTCCTTTGGTGGTTATTATTTAGCGCGGCACCCCCTGCCGCGCTATTTTTTTGCCTGTTTGTGCGGAATACAGGAAGGGCTTGTATCTCATTTTCAAGTCGGGTATTATTCGCGCCCTTTCGTGGAGTATGGCGGGAATTCGCCATTTTTGGGAACGAGACAAATGACAACGGTAAGCGCTAAGCCGGCGGAAGTACGCCGGGAATGGTATGTAGTAGATGCAGAGGGCAAGACCCTGGGTCGCATGGCGAGTGAAATTGCACGCCGGCTGAAAGGCAAGCACAAGCCTATATATACGCCGCATGTAGACACGGGCGACTATGTTGTGGTGATCAACGCGGAAAAACTGCGCGTCGCCGGCAACAAGCTGCAGGACAAGATGTACCATCATCACACGGGTTACATTGGCAACCTGAAAAGCATCAACCTGGGCAAACTGCTGGAGAAAGCACCTGAGCGTGTACTGCAAAAAGCAGTCAAAGGCATGCTGCCGCGCAACCCTCTGGGTCGCTCCATGCTGAAAAAGCTGAAGGTTTACGCCGGCACTGAGCATCCGCATAGCGCCCAGCAGCCCAAACCCCTCGACATCTGAACACAGCTGATACGGATCTGACGAAATGGCACAGCAACAAAATTACGGCACCGGCCGACGCAAAACTTCCGCAGCCCGGGTTTTTCTGACTCCCGGTGATGGCAGCATCACAGTAAACGGCCGTCCTCTGGATGAATTCTTTGGCCGCGAAACTGCCCGCATGATCGTACGCCAGCCTCTAGAAGCCACCGACCTGGCGGAAAAGATCAGCGTGAGTGTCACGGTTAGTGGCGGCGGCACAACAGGCCAGGCCGGCGCTATCCGTCATGGCATCGCACGCGCGCTTTTGGAGTATGACGAAGAGCAACGCTCCACCTTGCGCCAGGCAGGTTACCTGACCCGTGACGCGCGTATGGTAGAACGCAAGAAAGTGGGACTGCACAAGGCCCGCAAGCGTCCCCAGTACTCCAAGCGTTAATCGAACAGTTCCATCCGTCCTCCCCGATCCCATGGGGAGGACAGCCCCGCCCTCCGGTTTTGTTACTTTTCTGCAACAAAACAACATCGTGTGATTTTTTTACAAAAAAGTGTTGCGTTATTGTAAAAAAGCAACTATTATTGCTCCTGCTTAGACATGTTTTTAAACCTAATTTTATTTAGCGGAGTATTCCAAATGAAAAAGAAGCTTCTAGCATTGGCAGTCGCTGCAGCCCTGCCCATGGTTTCTCAGGCTGCGACAGCCGATGTGACCATTTATGGTAAAGTTCACACCTCCATCGATTACATCAATCCTGATGCACGCGGTGCTGACAGCATCTATGATGTAACCAGCCGCGCATCCCGTCTGGGTTTCAAGGGTTCCGAAGATCTGGGCGATGGCCTGAAACTGATCTGGAAAATGGAAACCAGCTATAACACCGCTGAAGGCGGTTTCGGTTCCGGCCGTAACACCTACATCGGCCTGGCCGGCGGCTGGGGTACCTTCCTGTATGGTCGTCACGACACCCCCATGAAAATGTCTACCGGTAAGCTGGATATCTTCGCGGACGAACTGGCTGACTTCAATGCCACTGCCGGTCTGATCGATCTGCGTGCCAGCGACGCTATTGCCTACGTTTCTCCTTCATTCGGCGGCCTGACTCTGGTTGGCGCCATGATCCCTGATGCGGATTATGACGGTAACGGCGACATCGCTGGCGCTTACTCTCTTGCTGCCATGTACAGCAACGGCGGTCTTTTCGTGTCTGGCTCATACGAGTCTCTGGACGACCTGCAGGGCGGCGCTGATGCTTCTTACTGGCGCATTGGTGCAGGCTTCGATATGGGCGCCTTCCACATTGGTGCTGTTTACGCTGACCAGACCGATGATGATCTGCGCGCACGGTTCCGTGGTGGCGACGCCAAGAACCTCACCGTTAACGGTTCCTGGGCATTCGGCAACAACAAGCTGAAAGCCATGTGGGGTCGCATCGATTCTGACAATGATGTGTTCGATGAAGGCAAGACCGACGCTTGGGCCGTTGGCCTGGACCACAACTTCAGCAAGCGTACCAAAATGTACATCCAGTATGCTGATTCCGAGCACGGCCTGCAGAGCACCAACTACGGATCTGCTGATCAGTCTGGTGTTTCCTTCGGTATGGTTCACAAGTTCTGATCAGGACCTGACCGCAAGGATCGTGTAGACACCGTCAAGGTATCTGCATAAATAAAAAGGGAGGTGCGAAAGCACCTCCCTTTTTTTGTGAGCGGGAAGTCAAGGCTAACCGGAAAAACTCATGTTCATTCTGATGCCGCGGGCAGCTGCACTACCAGCAGGCCAGCGGAAAAGAGATCCATATACGAAAAAAAGCCCGTGCATCGGTCAGATGCACGGGCTTTTTCTGTTGCAAAAGCGCTGCTCAGACAGCCGTGTTACGCCTGTAAGAAAGCCAGGCGCCCGTACTGTTTTGCGCTTGATACCACAGCCACACGGGAATCGTTCAGTGATTACTCTGGCAGAATGGTTTTCGCGCCTTCTTCAGACCCCAGTATCAGCACATCGGCCGGTCGGTGACCAAAAATACCAACGGTGACCACACCGGCAATCTGATTGATGGTTGTCTCCAACTGCACCGGCTCCATAATTTCCATGTTTTCGACATCCAGAATGATATTGCCATTGTCAGTAATAAAATCTTCCCGCCACACAGGTGTACCACCCAGTTTAACCAGTTCACGCGCCACATAGCTGCGCGCCATGGGAATCACTTCCACAGGCAGGGGAAATTTACCCATGACATGAACCAGCTTGCTCTCATCGGCAATACAGACAAATTTCTTGCTGGCAGCGGCAATGATCTTTTCACGCGTCAGCGCACCACCACCCCCTTTGATCAGATGCAGTGAGTAATTCGACTCATCCGCACCATCGACATAGATTTCCAGCTCTCCCACCGCATTAAGATCAAACACATGCATGCCAATCTTCTTCAGCCTTTCGGTCGAGGCTTCGGAACTGGAGACGGCACCTTCATAACGGCCTTTCACGTCTGCCAGCAGATCAATGAAATGGTTGACCGTCGAGCCGGTTCCTATACCCAGCACACCACTGTCGGGAAGATATTTCAGCGCGGCTTCCGCCGCCTGACGCTTCAATTCGTCTTGAGTCATTGCTTCTTTTCTCCTTTTTTATATTCCGCAATAAGTTACCATTACAGCATAGAAAACGCCATTACCATTCACTGTTCAAGGCTTTGCCGATGTCCCGCAACTATCTGGAAAAAATCCTTCGCGCCCGCGTCTATGACGTCGCCAGGGAGACCCCCCTGGAATTTATCCCCCGTTTGTCTGCTCGCCTGAACACGAATATCTGGCTCAAACGTGAGGATATGCAAAGCGTCTTCTCTTTCAAATTGCGTGGCGCGTACAACAAGATTTACAACCTTTCGGAAAAGCAGAAGCAGAAGGGCGTCATCGCTGCTTCGGCAGGCAATCATGCACAGGGAGTGGCACTGGCCGGCAAGCGTCTGGGCGTACCCGCGCTCATCGTAATGCCCACGACCACACCTCCCATCAAAGTCCAGACAGTCCGCAATCTCGGCGCACGTATCATACTGCACGGCGATTCCTACGACGATGCCTACACACATGCCCGATCACTGGTGAAGGAAAAGGGCATGGTATTCGTTCATCCTTTCGATGATCCTGATGTCATCGCCGGTCAGGGCACGGTTGCCATGGAAGTTCTGCGGCAGCATGAAGATCCTGTCGAGGCGATATTCATCCCTGTGGGAGGTGGTGGCCTGATCGGCGGCATGGCAGCCTATATAAAAAGAGTGCGGCCGGAAATTCGCGTTATCGGCGTGGAGCCGGAAGACACCCCCACCCTGCAACGCGCTCTGAAAGCCAACCGGCGGGTAAGCCTGAAACAGATAGGTCTGTTTGCAGACGGTGTTGCCGTGCGCCAGATCGGCAAGGAAACCTTCAAACTGGCACAGCAATACGTGGATGATGTGGTGCTGGTTACCACAGATGAAATCTGTGCGGCCATCAAGGACATCTACGACGACACGCGCAGCGTCGCTGAACCTGCAGGCGCCCTTGGAATCGCCGGCATCAAGAAATACTTGCAAAAAAAGCGGGGCAAGCACGGTAATCTCATCGCCATCCTGAGTGGCGCCAACATCAATTTCGACCGCTTGCGCCACGTTTCAGAAAGAGCCGAACTGGGTGAACAGCGGGAGGCCCTCATCGCCGTGGAGATTCCCGAACGCCCGGGCAGTTTCCTGAGTTTCTGCCGGGTACTGGGTAAACGCAATATTACCGAATTCAACTACCGCTACCACGATGAAAGGCGAGCACATGTGTTTTGCGGCATAGAACTGTCTGGCGGCGCAGAAGAGCGCGACAGCATCATCAGCCGCCTGAAGCAAAAGGAATTCGGTATCACCGATCTGACGGACAACGAAACGGCAAAACTGCATATCCGTTACATGGTGGGTGGACACGCGCCCCAGGTAAAGAACGAGAGACTTTTTCGCTTCGTCTTTCCCGAACGCCCCGGAGCCCTGCTGGATTTTCTGGCTGGCTTGAGTCGCGGCTGGAACATCAGTCTGTTTCACTACCGCAATCATGGTGCGGCCTATGGCAGGGTACTGGTAGGCGTACAGCTTAGCGGAACGCAGGTTGCCGAATTCCGCGCCTACCTGAAAGAACTGGGCTACCGCTATCATGAAGAAACAGAAAACCCAGCCTACCGCCTGTTCGCCAGTGCCGGGGATTGATTGAGATCTTTTCGCGCCCTCCCCTGATGAAAAGACTTGTCGAGTAAGTCAATCCGGTTGTGAGGGATTTGCTTTCAGCATAACGCAAATCCTTCTGTGCGGGCAGACCATGGACAGGTAACTGTAACTGATGCGGTATCTGCCGGGTGGCCTCTTTAGGCCACACCCGGCAGACCCGGCCTTTACCTCATTTTTTTCTGCTTACCTTCTTCTTACTGGCCTTCTTCTTGGTAGGCTTTTTCTTGGCGGTTTTCTTTGCCACCTTTTTCTTGGACACTTTTTTCTTTGCCGCTTTTTTAGCTACCTTCTTTTTACTGACTTTCTTTTTAGCCGCTTTCTTGGCTACTTTTTTCTTGGTAGCTTTTTTCTTTGCCGCCTTCTTGACAATCTTTTTCTTCGCTACCTTCTTTTTAGCCACATTCTTTTTGGTTGCCTTTTTCACCACTTTCTTCTTTGCAACCTTCTTCTTGGCTGCTTTCTTTGAAATAACCGCCTTTTTCTTAGCAGTCTTTTTCTTTGATGTCTTCTTTGCCATGAGATCCCCCATTAACAGTTCAATACACGAGTCAGTTCAATACACGAGTTGCAAAAAAAATGCACTCACTGTTTGTGAGTATAAACAACTCTTCAATAAATGCCAGCATTTACCGTTACTTAACCCTGCT
>NZ_JBHNMF010000004.1:0-30205 GCF_048562965.1 Thiolapillus sp.
AGCCATGGAGAGCGAAGCGAAGGCTGGTAGTCCCCAGTAGCCGCGAGGCCGCACTGTTTTCCCGGCGTGCCTTGCGCCAGAGGGAAAACAAAGTAGGCCTCCGAACGCGGCGTCCAGTCATATGGGAGCCAAGTACGGAGCAGCAACGAGCTTGCGAAGTTGTTGCGTAGTGCTGGGTGACCAGGACGGCTGGGGCACAAATAGGTTGTCAAAGGCCGAGTCGATTTTGGGGACTGGGATGTCCCAAAATCTATCACGAGGCCGAAGACACGCTTGGCCTTTGTGCTGTATGGTGGGCCCAGTAGGACTTGAACCTACGACCAATCGATTATGAGTCGACTGCTCTGACCAACTGAGCTATGGGCCCATATTCTTTTGGCAGGCCGTTGAAAAAGCCATGGATGGGCTTGTTGCGGCGGCGGCCTGTCAGGGAAAGCTGGAGAAAGCTGTCAGGTGCCTTAAGAGGAGTCTCCATCCAGGAAACTGCGCATTTTCTCCGAACGGGTTGGATGGCGCAGTTTTCTCAGTGCCTTGGCTTCTATCTGGCGGATGCGCTCGCGGGTGACATCGAACTGCTTGCCCACTTCTTCCAGCGTGTGGTCGGTGTTCATGTCGATACCGAAACGCATGCGCAGCACCTTGGCTTCGCGGGGCGTCAGGCCGGCGAGCATGTTCTGGGTGGACTCGTGCAGGCCTTCCATAGTGGCGGAATCGATGGGCGAGATGGCGCCCTGGTCCTCGATGAAGTCACCCAGGTGGGAATCCTCGTCGTCGCCGATAGGGGTTTCCATGGAGATGGGCTCCTTGGCGATCTTCAGTACCTTGCGCACCTTGTCCTCGGGCATTTCCATGCGCTCGGAAAGTTCCTCAGGCGTGGGCTCGCGGCCCTTCTCCTGGATCATCTGCCGGGAGATGCGGTTGAGCTTGTTGATAGTCTCGATCATATGCACCGGGATGCGGATGGTGCGGGCCTGATCCGCGATGGAGCGGGTGATGGCCTGACGGATCCACCAGGTGGCGTAGGTGGAGAACTTGTAACCACGGCGGTACTCGAACTTGTCCACCGCCTTCATCAGGCCGATGTTGCCTTCCTGGATGAGATCAAGGAACTGCAGGCCGCGGTTGGTGTACTTCTTGGCGATGGAAATGACCAGGCGCAGGTTGGCCTCGACCATTTCCTTCTTGGCGCGGCGTGCCTTGGCTTCACCGATGGACACGCGGCGGTTGATTTCCTTGATGTCAGCGATGCTCAGGCCACAGTTTTCTTCCACGCCCGCGAGTTTGCGCTGGGCGCGAATGATATCGTCGGCCAGTTCTTTGAGCTTTTCGGTGTGGGGCTTGTTGCCCTTGCACTGTTCCTTCACCCAGTCGAGGTTGGTTTCGTTCTTGGGGAAGTTGGTGATGAAATCCCGGCGTGGCATGCCTGCAACATTGACGCACATATCCAGAATGATGCGTTCCTGCTGGCGAATGCTGGCGACCGCGTCATGCAGGGTATTGGCCATGCGCGTGAACAGCAGCGGGTTCAGCTTGATTTCGGTAAAGATCTCGACGATGCGCCCGCTGAGCTTCTTCGCCTTGTCGTCATTGCCGTTCTTCTGCAGGTGGCGTTGCCAGCTTTTGTGCGCCTTGACCAGATCAAGCGTCTTGTCGATGATCAGTTGCGGATCGGGGCCGGTGTCCACTTCCTCGTCGTCATCCTTTTTCGCGGCAGGAGGCGCAGGGGGAGTCGGGACATCAGGTTCGTTGGGGTCGATCAGAGCGACGATGACGTCGGAGTATTTTGCTTCTTCTGCCTGGGCGTCTGTGATTCGGTTAATCAGAAATTCGACGGCAGGCGGGAAGGCCGCGAGTGCGGCACCGACCTGATTGAGGCCGTCTTCGATACGTTTTGCAATACGCAGCTCATCTTCGCGGGTCAGCAGTTCCACGGTGCCCATTTCGCGCATGTACATGCGTACGGGGTCAGTGGTACGGCCAAACTCGCTGTCCACAGATGCCAGCGCCAGAGCGGCGGCCTCCGCGGTTTCCTCATCCGTGGGAACGGCATCCGCGTTGATGGTGGTGTCATCCTTGTCGGGCGGTGTTTCGTACACCGGGATGCCCACCTCATTGATCATGCGGATGATATCTTCGATCTGATCGGAATCGACAATAGTGTCTGGCAGATGGTCGTTCACCTCTGCATAGGTAAGAAAGCCCTGTTCCTTACCTTTGGTGATCAAATCTTTGATACGGGATTGAGATTGTTGCTGATCCATAATGCTCGCAGTCGGTTATTGTAAGCCACTCAAAAGAGAACTCCGCATTATACCTCTATAGAGAATGTCTGCGCAATTGCTGAATCAACGTAAACATCACTCTGACTTCTTTGTTGAGTATAGCTTGCGCAGCAGATTTTTCTCGTCTTCGGTCATGTCGGAAGGCCGCAGTTTGTTGCGGACCTCTTTTCCCGCCGCCTGCCGGGCTTCTTTTTCGAGGCGCTGAAGGCAGCCGAGGAACTGTTCAACCTGATCGCCGGTAACGGCCAGATCGGTTGTGGCGAGTTTTCCGAGGTGATGGCGGATGCTGTCATCTTCCCAGTGCTCGACCAGAACGGCTGTGGAATAGGTGGGGTTTTTCCGCAGGATTTCAAGTAGCTGGTTGAGGATGGCGGTGCCGGGAGTTTCCGGCTGTTTCCATGCCTGGGGAAGGTCTTCCCGGCTGGCGATCTCGGGATACTGCAGCAGCAGGGCGATGGCGCGATGTACGGGTTTCATGAGCATGGGGCGTGAGCCCCGGCGAAAATCAGCGCGCAACCTCGGCGTACCCTTGGCTTTTTGCGGCGTTTTACTGCCGGACAAACGAATCAGCTGCTGTTTCATCATATCGCGGAAGATGCCTTTGGGCAGTTTTTCGAGATAGGGGGTCGCCAGGGCCACCAGGCGTGCGCGCCCGTCCAGGGTGGTCATGTCGACCTGCTCAGCGAGCTTGCTGAACAGGAATTCGGACAGAGGCTGCGCCTGTTCCATCTGGATCAGAAAGGCCTCTTTCCCCTGTTTGCGCACCTGGCTGTCCGGATCTTCGCCGTCGGGCAGGAACAGAAAGCGCGCCTGACGCCCGTCGCGCAGCAGGGGCAGGGTGGTTTCCAGTGCTTTCCAGGCGGCATCCTTGCCCGCCCTGTCGCCATCGAAGCAGAAGATGACCTCCGGGGTGCTGCGAAACAGCTTTTCCAGGTGGTCAGCGGTGGTGGCGGTGCCGAGGGTCGCAACGGCATTCTGAATACCGTATTGCGCCAGGGCAACGACATCCATATAGCCTTCCACCACCAGCAGCGAAGAAATGTCCTTCAGTGCCTTGCGCGCCTCATACAGGCCGTACGGCTCTTTCCCTTTGTGGAAAATGGGGGTTTCGGGGGAATTGAGATATTTCGGTGTGTCGTCGCCCATGACGCGGCCGCCAAAACCAACCACCCGGCCCCGGGTATCGTGGATGGGAAACATGATGCGGTCGCGGAAACGATCGTACTGCTTGCCGTTGTTCGATGAGATCAGTCCTGCGGTCTCCAGCTTTCCAATACGTTCCCTGCTGTCCCCAAGCTGGCTCAGCAGGTTGTTCCAGCCGGGCGGGGCAAAACCGATGCGGTACGTCTGGGCGATTTCGCCGGACAGGCCGCGTTGCTGCAGATAGTCGGTGGCTCTTTTGGCATCGGGATGCTGGCGAAGCTGGCGGGTGAAATAGTCTGCGGCCTGATCTATCAGCTGGTAGAGCGGGCGCGTGTCAGGCCCCTGCTGAAAGGCAATTTCCGTGGGAAGCTCCAGCCCCACGCTGGTAGCCAGCTCCTCTACGGCCTCGGGAAAGCTGAGGCGGTCATATTCCATGAGGAAGCCCAGGGCCGTGCCATGTGCGCCACAGCCGAAGCAATGATAGAACTGCTTGTTGGGGCTTACGGTGAAAGAAGGGGTCTTTTCGTCGTGGAAAGGGCAGCAGGCCTTGTATTCGCTGCCGGCCCGGCGCAGGGGCACGCGCTGGTTGATGACATCAACCACGTCAACCCGCGAGAGCAGGTTGTCGATAAATTCTGGAGGGATCTTTCCGGCCACCCCGGAAGTTTAGCAGGGTTTGTCAGCCCGAGAGCTTCTGCTTGATTTGGGCGCTAACGGCACCCATGTCGGCGCGGCCCTGCAGCTTGGGCTTGAGCATGCCCATGAGCTTGCCCATGTCTTTCATGGAGCTGGCGCCCGTGGCCTTTATGGCTTCGTCGATGAGTGCCGCAATCTCGGTTTCATCCAGCTGTTCCGGCAGGTATTCCTGGATGATGCCGATCTCGAACTTTTCCTGATCCGCCAGCTCGGTGCGGCCGGCGTTTTCGTACTGGGTGATGGAGTCGCGGCGCTGTTTGACCATCTTGTCCAGTACCGACAGTACCCGTGCATCGTCCAGTTCGATACGCTCGTCCACCTCGATCTGCTTGGTGGCAGCGAGGATCAGGCGAATCACGCCCAGTCGGGCCTTGTCACCGCCCTTCATGGCGGCTTTCATATCACCGGTGATGCGGTCCTTGAGAGCGGACATCGGGTAACAGATCAGTAGGTGCGGTCGAAACGACGGCTTTCGCGGGAGATCTTCTTCTGCCAGCGTTTGACCGCTGCAGCGGCTTTGCGTTTACGCTCCCAGGTGGGCTTCTCGTAGAATTCGCGGCGGCGAACTTCGGCCAGGATGCCGGCTTTTTCACAGGAGCGCTTGAAACGGCGCATTGCAACCTCAAAAGGTTCGTTGTCTTTGACGCGTACGCTAGGCATTGCTTCCTCTATATAAACAAGTAAACTGATTCATTTTGCCGGGAGCCCACAGGGTTCCTCAGGCAGCAAGGCTGCGGGATTTTATCCCTTTCTTTCAGGATTTGCAATCGAATGAACCAATTGACTGTGCTGGGAATCGAAACCTCCTGCGATGAGACCGGGGTAGCCATCTACACCGGCAGGGACGGGCTGCTGGCCCACCAGCTCTACTCCCAGGTCGAGTTGCACGCGGAATATGGTGGCGTGGTGCCGGAACTGGCCTCCCGTGACCATGTGCGCAAGCTGGTCCCTCTGATTCGCGCCACGCTCGGGCAGGCCGGGTTGAAAGGCGCTGATATCGGTGGCATCGCCTACACAGCAGGGCCGGGCCTTGCTGGAGCGTTGCTCTCCGGTGCGGCGGTGGCGCGCAGCCTGGCCTGGACCTGGCAGGTGCCGGCCGTGGAAGTGCACCACATGGAAGGCCACCTGCTGGCGCCCATGCTGGAAGAAGAACCTCCGGAATTTCCCTTCGTGGCGCTGCTGGTGTCCGGTGGCCATACCCTGCTGGTCAGGGTGGAAGGTGTCGGGAACTATGAACTGTTGGGTGAGTCACTGGATGATGCGGCAGGGGAAGCCTTTGACAAGACCGCAAAAATGCTGGGGTTGGGTTATCCCGGCGGTCCGGCCGTCGCAGCCAGGGCGGCGTCGGGTGATCCTGCGCGCTTTACCTTTCCCCGTCCCATGACCGACCGTCCCGGCCTGGATTTCAGCTTCAGTGGCCTCAAGACCTACGCCCTGACCACCATGCAGCGGGAGTCGGCAGGTTTGCGGGAAGATCAGCTGGAAACGCTGAAAAACGACATCGCCCGGGCTTTTGAGGATGCCGTCGTGGATACACTGACGATCAAGTGCCGGCGCGCCATCCGTGAAAGTGGCGTCAAAACCCTGGTGCTTGCAGGTGGCGTGGCCGCCAATCAGCATCTGCGCGAGAAGATGAACCAGATGATGAGCGCGGAGGGCGGGAACGCTTTCTATCCCCGCCTGGACTTCTGTACAGACAATGGCGCTATGATCGCCTACGCAGGCTGGCAGCGTCTTCGTGCTGGAGAATCCGTAGGGCTGGCTTTTCAGGCGAGGCCTCGCTGGTCACTGATGGAATTACACGTGCCCTGAACCTGCTTTACTTGCCGCCTTCTTCGCTGATTCTTCCTTCTTTGCCGCTCAGTAGATTCTGGATATTGCTGCGATGACGCCAGAACAGGATGATGCTGAGGACCACCTGCATGATGATCAGCTCCGGCGCTGGCCAGAACCACCACACGACCAGAGGTGCGAGCGCCATGGCGATCAGCGCTGCCAGGGACGAAACATTCATCACCTTGGCCACGAACAGCCAGATGGCAGCGATGCTCAGGCCGATGGGCCAGTACAGACCAAACTGGACACCCAGTGCGGTGGCGACGCCTTTGCCACCTTTGAATCCGAAAAATACCGGATACAGATGCCCCAGGAAGGCGGCCATGCCAGTCAGGGCGAGAATCAGCGGGGTGGCATTCAGGGCATGGGCGACGAGCACGGGGAGCAGCCCCTTCAGCGCATCGCCCATCAGGGTGATGGCTGCTGCCTTTTTACCGCCGATGCGCAATACATTGGTCGCTCCCGGGTTGTTGGAGCCCTGGGTACGCGGGTCCGGCAGTCCCATGAGGCGGCAGACGATGATGGCGCTGGAAATGGAGCCAAGCAGATAGGCCAAAGGCACGAGGGCGTAAAGCAGCATGTTGGTGGTCCGTGAGCAATTATTCGCCTATGGTAAGCTATTCCTTCCTGTTTTCTCCACTGGCAAAATGACATGGACAAGGTTTTTCTGCGGCAGTTGCAGCTCGAAGCGGTCATCGGCGTATATGACTGGGAGAGAGAAATCCGTCAGCCGCTGATCATGGACCTGGAAATTGCCACAGATGCGGCCAGGGCCGCCGCCAGCGACCGCATTCAGGATGCCCTGGACTATCATGCCATGGCGAAACGCATCACCGAATTTGTTGGCCAGAGTGACTTCCAGCTGGTGGAAACCCTGGCGGAGCGCTGTGCCGAGCTGCTGATCCGGGAGTTTGCCGTGACTTGGCTGCGCATGACGGTGCACAAACCCGATGCGGTAGAGAATGCCGCTTCCGTGGGCGTGGTCATCGAAAGAAAGGGCAGGTTCCAGTGACCAGGGCCTGGATATCTGCCGGGACCAACGTGGAGCCCGAGCGCAATATGCGCGCCGCCATCGACAATCTGCGGCAGGTGTTTGGCGAGCTGGTGCTGTCGCCGGTGTACCGCACACAGGCGGTGGGTTTCGAGGGGGATGATTTTCTGAACATGGTCATCGGCATTGATACCGATCTTCCGCCGGATCGGCTGCGTGGGCGGCTGCGGGAAATCGAAAAACGCCTGGGCCGCATGCGTGGTGAAGAGAAATTTTCACCGCGAACCATCGACCTCGATCTGCTCACCTGGGGCGATCTGATGGACGAAGCCGCCGGCATTCCCCGGGACGAGATTCTGCGTTATGCTTTCGTGCTCAAACCCTTGGTGGATGTTGCGCCGGGAGAGATCTATCCAGGTTCCCAAAAGACGTACAGGCAATTGTGGGATGAGCACCAGGGTAGCGATGGTCTGCTGCGGGTTGTGCGCCTGGATTGAACTGCGCCTATTGCTGCACACTCCGCCCGCCATCCACGGCGATGATCTGCCCCGTGATGTACTCCGCCGTGGCAAGGAAGAGCACCGTGCGGGCGATGTTCTCCGGCCGGCCGGCCCGTTCCAGGGGGATGCGCGGCAGGGACTGGTGCTTGGCGTTTGCGTTGCCCTCGGGCCAGAGGATGGCACCCGGCGCCACGCCATTGACGCGGATCTGAGGCGCCAGTTCCCGGGCCAGGCTTTTTACCATCATGGCATTGGCAGCCTTTGCCATGCTGTACACAGGATGGTTCTTGTGAGGGCGTTCCGCGTGGATGTCCACCATGTTGATGATGCAACCGCTGGATTTCCGCAACGCGCTCGCCGCTTCTTTCGCCAGAAAGAAAGGTGCCTTGGCATTGACGCCGAACAGGCTGTCCCACTGCTGTTCCGTGACCTCGTCCACGGGGGTGGGAAAGAAATTGGAAGCATTGTTGAGCAGGATATCCAGCTGGCCGGTGGCTTCGAGGGCGTCATCGACAAGCCGGGACAGATACGGAAAATCCAGCAGGTCGCCCTGCACGAGGGACACTGAACCGGGTCTGGATCTCTGCAGTTCCGCCTGCAGCGCCTGAGCCTTTTCCGCGGAATTCCGGTAGTGGATGATGACGTGAGCACCGGCAGCATGCAGAAAACGAGCGCTCATGGCTCCCAGTCGGGCGGCGCCGCCGGTGATCAGGACAGTCTTGTTCTGCAGGGGCTGTGGGTCGAGCATCATGGTTGTCCGGCTGTTGCTATAATTCCGGCCAGTTTACCCCAGCCCGGAAAATTCATGAATAGCACGCGCCCTCGCTTGTTTATTATTTCCACAAGGGATTTTCTTCAGTTGCCCGTAATCGTGGATATGGGACGCCTTCAGAAAATCCCTTGTGAAAACAATCTTCTGCGCGATCATTACGCAAATTCATGAAATTTCCAGGCCAGGGCCAGCATCCAATGAACCTTCCCGAACTTTCTGCCGAAGAAGCAGCCCAGCAGCAGGCCATGATGGCCCTGCTGGAAGAAGAGATCCGCAAGGCCAGGGGAGCACTGCCTTTCGATCGCTACATGGAGCTGGCCCTGTATGCGCCAGGCCTGGGCTACTACGTGAGCGGCGCCCACAAGTTCGGCGAGGGCGGGGATTTCGTCACCGCACCGGAGATATCGCCCCTTTTCGGTCGGTGCCTGGCGCACCCCTGTCTCGAGGTGTTCGAATCTACCGGCACCTGGCAAATCCTGGAATTCGGTGCAGGTACGGGGGTGATGGCGGCGCAGATTCTGGCGGAACTGCAACGCCTGCATCCTGACCGGCCCGTTTCCTACCGGATTCTTGAACTCAGTCCCGAACTGCAGCAGCGTCAGCGCCAGACGCTGCAGTCCCGGGTTCCCGAACTGATGAAACATGTCAGCTGGGTGCGGGAAGTGCCCCGGGATTTTTCCGGCATGGTGCTGGCCAACGAAGTGCTGGATGCAATGCCGGTGCACCTGTTCCGGCGGGGCGATCAAAAGGTGGAAGAACAGGTGGTTGGGGTGCAGGAAGGACAGCTGTCCCTGCAATGGCGTTCGGCCGGGGTGGAATTGACTGAAGCGGTAGCCGCCATCGAGAAAGAAACTGGCAAACTTCAGCCGGGTTATGTCTCGGAAGTGAACCTGCGTCTCGCGCCCTGGCTGCAGATGCTGTCAGAGCGGTTGCCGCAGGCGGTCGTTCTGCTCATCGACTATGGTTACACCCGCAAGGAGTATTACCATCCCCAGCGCAGCATGGGCACCCTCATCTGTCACTACCGCCACCAGGTACATGATGATGTACTGCTGCGACCCGGTCTGCAGGACATCACCGCCAGCGTTGATTTCACCGCCGTTGCCGAAGCCGCAGAGGATGCCGGCCTGAAGCTTCTGGGTTTCAGCAGCCAGGCGAACGTTCTGCTGGGCTGTGGCCTGGAAAACCTGTTGTCCGAATTGGACCCCGAAGATGTGGAACAGCACATGACAGTCATGCAGGGCGTCAAGCAGTTGATTCTGCCAACAGCCATGGGAGAGCGGTTCAAAGCCATTGCCCTGAGTAAAGGCGTTGCAAGCAGGTTGAGCGGGTTCAGCGCCTGAACCTGTCCTGTATCCCCGGCACCAGCTGCCCGAGAAACTGCTGATGGAAGCCGATCCACAGCACCAGGGGCGTCACGGCGGGGAGGATGAGGTAGCCGAACTGGTAACCCAGAGCCACCAGTTCTTTCTGAAAGCTGCTGAAACCCAGCTGGGATGACAGGCCGGGGTCCAGCTTGAACAGCAGAGTCTTGAGGATATCGAAACTCACCCCCCAGCTCTGGGCGAGCACCAGGATAATGAAGCCGGTGATCCAGTGGATCCACTTGGCTTTTTCTGTATCGGGGGTGGCCAGTATCAGCGCCGTGTACAGGGGGATGCTGTAGCCGTACACGAGGGAATTGACGCTGAACACCAGTTCGGCCTTCTGTCCTTCGGGTACCTTGATCTCCGGGGGTGGAGCAAACTGCAGTACCACGTTCAGCAAATGCCCCTGGAATTCGATGTCCTTAATGAAAGCCGGCAGCCAGTGGCTCATGATGCCATCCACCAGGAAGAAGGTGGGCAAACCGATGACGCCCTTCATGTAATACCAGACGGCAAAGCACAGGGGCAGCCACAGGATCACCTTCAGTACGAAGCGTTTGACGGGGCTAGCCGACATGGGCGGCTTCCTGCTTTGATGGAAGAAAGCGCAGCCAGATCAGGAACACGATGAGCACATCCAGCATGATGAGTGCCTGCCAGATATACAAATGCGCCCAGTCGAATGCCGTTCTGTTCCACTGGCCCAGATAGAACAGGGTGATGATGCGCAGCAGGTTCATGAACTGAATGGCCAGGAAACCGCTGCCGATACCGATGAGCTTGAGTTTCCAGGGCGTGGGCATGGCCAGCATGGCGGCTACCAGCACGATGGTGGCCTCAACCCCATTGCAGCCAGCTTCGATGGCTACGGCAAAGCCGCTCTGCTGGTCGCGGATGATGTTGCTGTAGGCAATGACGCCGGAATCAAAGGCCTTGATCAGCCAAGCACTCAACGAAGCGATGGATTCGGTGAAAGGAATGACGATGGCCTGCTGCACCGGGCGCGTGAGCTCCGCCGTGAACAACGCGGCCTGTATGGCCAGGAAGATGAGAAAGAAGCGCAGCATGAAGTACAGTAGCCAAACGGTCGGGTAGTGGATGAATTTTATACCATCATATGCATGCTATCTATTTGTAGGTGTGCGCGCCAGTGCCCAGATATCAGTCTTTTCCACGCCGGATTTTTTCAGTGTGCTGGCCACTTCGGCCGCGGTGGTGGCGGTGGTTACCACGTCATCGATGACGGCGACATGCCGGTAGTGCCGGCGGTTGTCGAAACTGAAGCAGTTGCGCAGGTTTCGCTTTCGTTCCCTTTTACCGAGATTGTGCTGGGGCAGCGTCTCACGGGTCTTGCGCAGCAGCCAGGGTGACCACGGGATGCCCAGCTCCCGGGACAGCACGCGGCTGATTTCGGCGGCATGGTTGAATCCCCGTTTTTTCAGTTGTGCGGGGTGCAACGGCACGGGCAGCAACAGTTCTGGCCGGTCCCGCTCCGTGATCATCCCGGCCAGCAGTTGGGCAAGCAGTTGCCCCGCAGGGAGTTTCTGGCCAAATTTCAGCTGCTGTATGAGGTCATCCAGGGGCGCTTCATACAGCCAGGGGCTGATGATGCGATGAAAGGGTGGCGGATGACGGCTGCAGTTCCCGCACAGCACACCGGCGTCGGTTTGTCCGGTCAGCGGCAGTGCGCAACAGGCGCAGGATAGGCGGTTGCAGGGCAGTCTGCTGCGGCAGTGGTCGCAGATATCCAGGTCATTTTCACCCGGCAGGCCACAAATCAGGCAGGTGGGTGGAAACAGCAGTCGTTGCCAGTTGTAAACCATATTGCCTCCTGCAAGTTGACAGATGAGAATCCTTCTCTAAACTGGTTCGGCCTTATTCTAGCCTTTTGTGCAACGCCATGACATCAGAAATCCGCCACGACTGGGCCATCGAAGAAGTGGAGCAGCTGCTGAGCCTGCCCTTCAACGACCTGCTGTATCGCGCCCAGACCGTACACCGGGATCATTTCGATCCCAATCAAGTGCAGGTCAGCACCCTGCTGTCCATCAAGACCGGCGCCTGCCCAGAAGACTGTGGCTACTGTTCCCAGAGCGCGCGCAACGATACCCAGCTGGAGCGTGAGCGTCTGCTGCCTCTGGATGAGGTGCTGGCATCCGCAGCTGCGGCCAGGGAGAAGGGGGCGACCCGCTTCTGCATGGGTGCGGCCTGGCGCAACCCCACAGACACCAACCTGCAGACAGTGGCCGAAATGGTTAAAGCGGTCAAAGACATGGGGATGGAAACCTGCGTTACCCTGGGCATGCTCACGGCAAATCAGGCACAGAAGCTCAAGGACGCCGGGCTGGACTACTACAATCACAACCTGGATACCTCGCCGGAGTTCTATGGTGAGGTGATTACGACACGCACCTATGAAGGCCGGCTGCAGACCCTGGATCACGTGCGCAAGGCCGGCTTGAATGTTTGCTCCGGCGGTATCCTGGGCATGGGTGAGAGCCGCCGTGACCGGGCCTCCATGCTCTGCCAGCTCTCCAACCTGCCCAGCCATCCCGAGTCTGTGCCCATCAATCTGCTGGTGCAGGTGGAAGGCACTCCTCTGTTTGGCGTGGAGGAACTCGATCCCCTGGAATTCGTGCGCACCGTGGCCGTTGCGCGCATCATGATGCCCCGTTCCCATGTCCGCCTGTCTGCCGGGCGTACGGAAATGAGCGATGAACTGCAGGCCCTGTGTTTTCTCGCCGGCGCCAATTCCCTGTTCTACGGTGAGCGCTTGCTCACCACGGACAACCCCGAAACCGACCGCGACAAACAGTTGTTCGAGCGCCTGGGTCTGTCCATGGAGCAGCACGTAGAAACCGAAAAGCCGCCCCAGGGCAGAGCCTGTCACCGGGTCTGATGAAGGACCTTCGCCCCCTGCTGGAACAGGCCCGGCGGGACCATCTCTACCGCCGCCCCCGGGTGCTGGATTCTCCCCAGCGGCCTGAAGTGATCGTGGATGGAAAAGCTATGCTCAGTTTCACCAGCAACGATTACCTGGGGCTGGCGGCGGATACCCGCGTGGCCGGGGCTTTCAGGAAAGGCATCGACCGCTGGGGCAGCGGCAGTGGCGCGGCGCACCTGGTGACGGGGCACAGCCGCGCTCACCAGCAACTGGAAGAAGAACTGGCTGCCTTTACCGGCAGGGAGCGGGCGTTGCTGTTCTCCAGCGGGTACATGGCCAACCTGGCGGTAATCACTACCCTGCTGGGCAGGGGGGACACGGTGATCGAGGACCGTCTCGATCACGCTTCCCTGGTCGACGGCGCGCGGCTTTCCGATGCGCGGCTGTTGCGTTTTCCTCACGGCGATGTGGATGTGGCGAAGAAGCAGCTGGACAAGGCCGGCGGCGAAAAACTGCTGGCTGTGGACGGTGTGTTCAGCATGGACGGTGACCTGGCCGATTTGCCCGCGCTGGGCGAACTGTGCCGGCAGCGCGATGCCTGGCTGATGGTCGATGATGCTCATGGTCTGGGTGTGCTGGGCATCCATGGCGGCGGGAGTCTCGAACACTGGAATCTCGATACACAGCAGGTACCCGTGCTCATGGGAACCCTGGGCAAGGCTTTCGGTACGGCCGGTGCTTTCGTCGCCGGATCGGAAGTGCTCATCGAAACCCTGATCCAGAAAGCCAGGACCTATATCTTCACCATGGCGCTGCCCGCCGCCGTGGCCGAGGCGACACGCTGCAGCCTGAACATCCTGCGCGAGGAAAGCTGGCGCAGGACGCGGCTGCAGGAACTCGTGGCACGTTTCCGCGAAGGCGCCGCCCGCCTGGGATTCGACCTGCCGGTATCGTCGACGCCCATACAGCCCCTGATTGCAGGCAGTGCGGAAAAGGCGCTGCAATGGAGCCGTCTCCTGGAAGAGCAGGGTATCCTCGTCACCGCCATCCGCCCGCCGACGGTTCCCAAGGGTAGCGCCCGCCTGCGCATCACCTTCAGCGCCAGCCACAGTGATGATCACCTGCAGCGCCTGCTGTCCGCCCTGGAGCGACTGCAGCCGTGACACTCTGGACCCGGACCAGTGGCAAGGGTGCCGAGCTGCTGCTCGTTCATGGCTGGGGGATGAATGCCTCGGTGTGGCTGACCCTGGCGAAAGTATTGGAAAAGGATTATCGCGTCACCCTGGTGGAATTGCCGGGACACGGGGAATCGCCCTGGAACCCCGCCACCAGACTGGAAGACTGGGCAGAACAGGTGCTGGCGGCAGCCCCGGCGGATGCCGTCTGGCTGGGCTGGTCCCTGGGGGGGCTGGTGATGATGCAGGCAGCGCTGCTGCAGCCGCAAAAACTGCGGGCCCTGGTTGGGGTGGCCACATCACCCTGTTTCGTGCAGCGCAAGGACTGGGATTGCGCCATTCCCGCAGCGGTGCTGGAGAGTTTTGCAGCGGAATTGGAAACCGACAGCCGCAGAACCCTGCGGCGTTTCCTCAGCCTGCAGGTGCAGGGCGCGGCGGATGCGAAAGACCTGTTGCTGCGGTTGCGCCGGGAATTCGACAGCCGGCCGCTGCCCAACCCTGCCGCCCTGCAGACGGGCCTGGATATCCTGTTACACAGTGACCTGCGCAGGGCACTGGCCACCCTGGATCTGCCATCGGCCTGGCTGCTGGGGGAGCGGGACACCCTGGTGCCCAAAAGCCTCGCTCATGCCCTGACAGGCTTGCAACCCCAGGCAGAAGTCCATGTCATCGACGGCGCGGCCCACGCGCCTTTTCTTTCCCATCCCGGGCAGTGCCTAAAGCGGCTGGAAGCTTTCATCCGTCATGTCTGACATTTACATCGACAAGGAAAGAGCCCGCTGCGCTTTCAGCCGTTCCGCCGGCACCTATGACGATGCGGCGGTGCTGCAGCGCGAGGTGAGCCGCCGCATGCTGGAACGCCTGGACCTGGTGAAGCTGGAACCCAAGGCAGTGCTCGACCTAGGATGTGGCACGGGAGAGCAGGCAGGGCACTTGCTGCAGCGCTATCCCAAAGCTGCCGTTCATGCCTTGGATTTTGCTTTGCCCATGCTGGACCTTGCTCGTAAGAAGGGCCGCTGGCTGAGGCGTCCGCGCTGTATCTGCGGCGATATGGAGCACCTGCCCCTGGCCGATGACAGCCTGGACCTGATCTGTTCCAACTTGGCTTTCCAGTGGGCCAGCGATCCCCTGCAGCTGTACCGGGAATGCCTGCGTGTGCTGCGTCCCGGCGGGCTGCTCATGTTCACGACCTTCGGGCCGGATACCCTGCAGGAATTGCGCTCAGCCTGGGCAGTGGTGGACGATGATGCCCATGTCAGCCCGTTCATGGACATGCACGACCTGGGGGATATCCTGGTCAACAGCGGTTATGCCGCACCCGTCATGGACGTGGAGCGTATCGTGCTCACCTATGCCCGCGTGGATGATCTCATGAGCGACCTGAAAAACATCGGCGCCCGCAATGCCACCAGCAAACGTCCGCGGGGCCTGACGGGCAAGGCCAGAATGCAGGCCATGCGGGAGGCCTACGAGAGCTTTCGCTGTGATGGCGTGCTGCCCGCCACTTACGAGGTGGTGTATGGCCATGCCTGGGCGCCGGCGCAGAAGTCCCACGCCGGTGACGTGAGTGTGCCCCTGAATATGCTCGACAAAAAGTAGGATGCGGTGAGGCACGAACCGCATGTCCTGCCTCAGGAAGAAGGCAGACTGAGGTAGGTGGCGACGATTTCGGCGCTGACCTGATCCAGCCGCGGTATACGCCCCAGCAGCGGAGCCTTGATGCGCTGTTTCAGGGTCTGGATGTTGTCCTCGGCCATGGCCATGTTGGCATCGACGTGGTTGGCGATCCATCCCAGCAAAGGCTGGCCGCTGGCGAGAATGGCCTCTACCGTCAGCAAAGCATGATTGATACAACCCAGGCGCAGGCCCACCACCAGTACCACGGGCAGATCGAGACGCCGGCACAGGGCCGCCATGTCTTCTTCCGGGGTCAGCGGCACCTTCCAGCCGCCGGCGCCTTCCACCACGATGGCCTCGTGGGAGTTGCACAGCTGTTTGTATTGCCTTTCTACCGCTTCCAGATCAATGGGACGGCTGGCGTGCCTGGCCGCCAGATGGGGGGCGACCGCGGGTTCATAGCAAAAGGGATTCACTTCGTGGTAGGACAAGGTGGGATTGCTCAGGCCCTGAATGGCCAGTGCATCGGGGTTCAACAGTCCTTCGTGCGTGCGCAGTGCACCGGCGGCGACCGGCTTCATGCCGGCAGTCTTCAGGCCGCGCTGCAGGCAGAGTTGCATGAAACCCAGGGTGACCAGGGTTTTACCACAGTCGGTATCTGTTCCGGTGATGAAGTAGTGCATGTAACGCCCCGTTTGCTGACCAATGCGTCTGTTGAACACAAGGCCAAATATAAACCATATTCGGGTCTTCATGCGTGCGTTGTTTCAAGGCATGGTGATGAGGTGATCTGCAGTGCGAAGAAATACCGGGAAATGGGGGGGCATTTTTTACGCACTGGCCTTTCATGGCATATGGCCGCCATGGCTGGTGGAAACGCCGGTAACTCAGGGTGCAGTCGTCAGCGCAACCTGTCCGCGGGCATAAAAAAAGCCCGGAAGGGAATTCCGGGCTTTTCGGAAGGGTTGTCGACAATCAGGCGGCGATTCTATCCTGCAGCTTGTTCATGGCGGCTTTCTCGATCTGGCGGATGCGCTCGGCGGATATGCCGTATTCGTCGGCCAGTTCGTGCAGGGTGGCTTTCTTTTCAGACAGCCAGCGGCGTCGCAGGATGTCCTGGCTGCGCTCGTCCAGTTCCTCCATGGCGGCATAAAGACGCTCGTTCTCGTCACGCTCAGTGTCTTCCGCCTCAAGGATGCTCTCCGGTTCCATGCGCATGTCCGGCAGATAGGAAGCCGGTGCCACATGCTCATCCTCGCTGTCGGCGTCCATGGGATCGAAAGCCATGTCGTAGTTGTTCAGACGGGCTTCCATGTTGCGTACTTCTTCGGGTTTGACGCCGAGGTCGCTGGCAACGTCCTGCACTTCCTGCTCGGTGAACCAGCCCAGGCGCTTCTTGCTGGAACGCAGGTTGAAGAACAGCTTGCGCTGCGCCTTGGTTGTGGCGATCTTGACGATACGCCAGTTGCGCAGGATGAATTCGTGGATTTCCGCCTTGATCCAGTGCACGGCGAAGGAAGCCAGGCGCACACCCACGTTGGGATCGAAACGGCGCACGGCCTTCATCAGTCCCACGGTGCCTTCCTGGACAAGATCCGGTTGCGGCAGACCGTAACCCGCATACTGCCGGGCGATACGCACCACGAAGCGCAGATGGCTCATGACCAGCTGCCGGGCGGCCTCGAGATCCTGCTTCTCGTGCCAGCGCACGGCCAGATCATGCTCTTCCTGCTGGCTGAGCATGGGCAACTGAAAGGCCGCACTGACATAGGATTCCATGCTGCCTGTCGGCATGGTTGCTGTAATGAGTTGTTTGTTATTCATGTTCTGTAACCCCCGAAATTCTGTATTCCACCTTCGCTGCCAGCCATGGAGAGCGAAGCGAAGGCTGGTAGACCCCCCCAGTAGCCGCGAGGCCGCACTGCTTACCCGTCGTGCGCATAGCGCCAGAGGGGAAGCAAAGTAGGCATCCAAACGCGGCGTCCAGTCATTGGGAGCCAAGTACGGAGCAGCAACGAGCTTGCGAAGTTGTTGCGTAGTGCTTGGTGACCAGGACGGCTGGGGCACCAATAGGTTGTCAAAGGCCGAGTCGATTTTGGGGACTGGGATGTCCCAAAATCTATCACGAGGCCGAAGACACACTTGCATTAGATTAACATTCACCTGATTTCATGACCAGAAAAATTAGCACTCAAGCAGTAAGAGTGCCAATTGTCGAAAAAGTTCCAGATTTATGCGGGTATAAAACTAAATATATGTGGTCAGTCCGGTTCCATCTCTCCGAGATGCTGACTCACGGCAATCCAGGCGCCGAGAATGCCCAGAAGAACACTGCTGCCAATGACGCCGAGGATGGTTGTCAGCGCCAGGCCGCTGAGCTGGAAACTGCTCTGATACAGAGCGGTGAGATGGGCGACAGGGTCGCGCAGCGCTAGGCCCGAGAGCAGGATCAGCCCCAGGGCGATGAGGCTGCCCATCAGCCCGTACCAGAAGCCTTCGTACAGGAAAGGCCGGCGGATGAAGGCGTTGCTGCCGCCGACCAGCTTAATGATCTCGATTTCATCCCGGCGCCCCTGGGTCTCCAGCCTGATGGTGTTGCCGATGATCAGCAGCACGGCCAGGGAGAGCAATACCGCCAGCACCAGTGCGATACGCTGGATGATACGGGTGATCGCCTGGAAACGCTCCACCCATTGCAGATCCGCCAGCGCCAGTTCCACCTCGGAGTGTTTTTCCAGGCTTTGGAGAAATTGCTCTAACTCACCGGCGGAAATGTCCGTGTTCCGGAGGCGGATCTGTAGCACGTGGGGCAGGGGGTTGTCGTCGAGCAGTTCCAGGGCGGCGGAAAAATCGGACTGCTGGCGAAACTCCTCGAGCGCCTGGTCCGGCGTGATGTGCCGCACCCCGCTGATGCTGTCCCGGGATTTCAGGGTGCCAATGAGTGACTGTATGGCTTCGTCACTGCTGTTTTCTTTGAGAAACACGGATACGCTGGCGCCACTGTCCCACTGTTCGGCGAGCTGCTGCAGATTGTTGACCAGCAGGTGCAGCCCCAGGGGTAGCGCGATGGCGATGCCCAGTACCAGCAGGGTCATGAGACTGCCCAGAGGGCGCTGCCAAAGGCGTCCCAGGCTGGAGAACAGGACCTGGGCATGGCGGGTCAGCCAGGCTGACAGACTGAAACGCTTGTTGAATCCACGGTGTTGCCTGCGCTGTTTCATGGCCTGCTGTCCTGCATCAAACGGCCCTGGTCCAGCGTCAGGATGCGCTTTTGCATGGACGCCACCAGCGCCAGGTCATGGGTGGCGATGAGCAGGGTGACGCCGACCTGGTTGAATGCCTGAAACAGGCTCATGATTTCCTGGGAAAGCTCCGGGTCGAGGTTGCCCGTGGGCTCGTCTGCCAGCACGACGGGCGGTTTGCTGACGATGGCCCGGGCGATGCCGACACGCTGCTGTTCGCCGCCGGAAAGGGTAACGGGCAGCACGCGGGCTTTCTTCAGCAGGCTGACCTTGTCCAGGGCTGCCTGCACCCGTTTGCGAATCTCCCGGTGCGCCACTCCGGCCACTACCAGGGGCAGAGCCACGTTGTCGAAAACCGTGCGGTCCGCCAGCAGGCGGTGGTCCTGGAAGATCATGCCCACTTCGCGCCGCAGCCAGGGGTTGTCGGCGGACTTGAGGCGGGTCAGGTTGTGCTTGTTCACCCAGACCTGTCCGCGGCTGCTGCGTTCCAGCAGGCCGACGAGCTTGAGCAGGGTGCTCTTGCCCGCGCCTGAATGACCGGTGAGAAAGACCATCTCGCCGGGCTCGATGTGCAGGCTGATCTCGCGCAGCCCGCCATTGCTGCCGGGGTAGGATTTGCTGACGTTGTCGAATCTGATCATTCTTGAAAGGTCATTCTTCCCGTTCGAATAGGGCATCGACAAAAGCCCTGGCATCGAACACCCGCAAATCCTCGATGCTTTCCCCCACACCGATGAAACGGATGGGAATGCCCATCTTTTCCGCGATGGCGAAAATGATGCCGCCGCGGGCGGTGCCATCCAGCTTGGTCAGGGTAATGCCGGTGATTTTGATGGCCTTGCTGAACTGTTCTGCCTGGTTGACGGCGTTCTGGCCTGTGGTGGCATCCACCACCAGCATGACCTCGTGAGGGGCTTCGGGATCGATCTTCTTCATCACCCGGGCGATCTTGGCCAGTTCTTCCATGAGGTTGGTCTTGGTGTGCAGGCGTCCGGCGGTATCGGCGATGAGCACATCGATGCCCCGGGCCGTGGCGGCTTCCAGGGCGTCGTAGATGACGGAGGCGGAATCGGCGCCGCTGTGCTGGGCGACGACGGGAATACCGTTGCGCTCGCCCCAGGTCTGCAGCTGTTCCACCGCGGCGGCACGGAAGGTATCGCCGGCAGCCAGCATCACGCTCTGGCCTTCGTCCTGCAACTGTTTCGCCAGCTTGCCGATGGTGGTGGTCTTGCCCGCACCGTTGATGCCCACCATGAGAATCACCTGGGGATGCCCCGGCGAAGGCTGTTTCACCGGTGTATCATTCTCGAGGAGGATGTTTTCCAGCAGGGTCTTGAGTGCTTCGACCAGGGTATCCGGTTCGGAGAGATCCTTGCGCCTTACCCTGTCGGTGAGCTCGTCGATGATGCGCCGGGTGGCGTCCACGCCCACATCAGCGGTGAGCAGCAGCGTTTCCAGGTCTTCGAGCAGTTCGTCATCGATCTGCTTGCGGCCCAGCACCAGGTTGGCCAGCCCGTCGGTGAAGTTGGCCCGGGTGCGCGCCAGTCCGGACTTGAGCCGCTGGAACAGTCCGGGCTTGCTGTTGTCTTCTTCTTTGGAGGTTTTGTTTTTTTTGCCGAAGCCAAACATGAATGCCTACCAGCCTTGTCCGCACATGGACAATGGAATGATGTTTTGAAAGAATCGCTGCCACGCAGCGGGAACAGGGCATCTTACATAAGCCTGGTTGATTGGGTTCGTGCAGAAGGGTGGTGAGAACAAGGCGCAGACCGCAGCATATAGCACAAGCTATCCGCAGGGTTTTCAACGCAGTTGTCGCCGCACTTCTGTGCGAAGATACCAATCAAGGGTTGTTTGAGCTGCCCAGTGGTGTACTTTAACATTTTGTCGACTTGGGGATAATCAGGCAATGCGCTTACTTTGCATACTTTTGATCGGATTCGTGACCCTGCCGGCATTGGCAGCCCAGGGCAAGGTTGAAGAGTTCAGACTCGATAACGGCATGAAAGTCATCGTGCAGCCGGATCACCGCGCGCCGGTGGTGGTCAGCCAGGTCTGGTACAAGGTGGGATCGAGTTACGAGCTGCCCGGCACCACCGGCGTTTCCCACGTACTGGAACACATGATGTTCAAGGGCACGAAGCATGTCGCACCGGACGAGTTTTCGCGCATCATTGCCGCATTGGGCGGCAGTGAAAACGCCTTTACCGGGGTGGATTACACGGCCTATTTCGAAACCCTGTCCAAAGATCATCTGGAGCGCGCCCTGGAGCTGGAAGCGGATCGCATGCACAACCTGCTGCTGGACAAAAAGGAGTTTCAGCGTGAACTGGCCGTGGTACGGGAAGAGCGCCGGCTGCGCACGGACGACAATCCCAATGGTCTGCTGTGGGAACAGTTCGGCGCGGTGGCATGGCGGGTGTCGCCTTATCGCAATCCCGTGATCGGCTGGATGTATGATCTGGAAATCATGACCGTTGCCGATCTGCAGGCCTGGTACAAACAGTGGTATTCCCCGGACAATGCCATTCTGGTGGTAGTGGGGGACGTGCAGCCCAGGGATGTCCTGGAACTGGCAAAAAAACATTTTGGACCTATCGGGGCAACAGGCAGGGCGAGCTACCGCGCACGGCCGGAGCCGGAACAGAAGGGCATCACCCGCCTCGAAGTGAAGGTGCCGGCAGAACAGCCCAGTCTGATCATGGGATACAAGAGCCCTGCCATGGTGGATGTCAAGGAACCCTGGGAAGCCTATGCGCTGGTGGTGCTAAACTCTGTTCTGGGTGAGGGCGACAGCTCACGGCTGACTTCCCGCGTGGTGCGGGAACAGCAACTGGCGGTCTCGGCCGGCAGCAGCTATGACGCCTTCAGCCGCCTGTCCGGCCTGCTGGAACTCGAAGCCATTCCGGCGGAAAACGTCAGTCTGGATGCGCTGGAAAAAGCCCTGCGCGAGCAGGTGACCGATCTGAAGAATACGCCCATCAGCAAGGAAGAGCTGCAGCGTGTGGTGAATCAGACGGTTGCGAAGAAGGTGTTCGCACGGGATTCCCTGTTTTATCAGGCCATGCTCATCGGTATGCGCGAAACCAACGGTTATGACTGGAAGACGCTGGACGAGGAGTTGCAGCATATCCGCGCTGTCACGCCCGAGCAGGTGCAGGCGGTTGCCAGGAAGTACCTGGTCGATGATCATCTGACAGTGGCGGTGCTTCAGCCCCGCAAGGCCCAGGCCGAAGGGGAGAAGAAATCATGATCAGGCAGCTTGTACTACTGGTATTGGTTTTGTTGTCCAGTCTGGCCCAGGCGCTGGAGATCCAGTCCTGGCAGACGGAGCAGGGCACGCGCGTGATGTTCGTTCATGCGCCCCAGTTGCCCATGGTGAATCTCAGCGTGCTGTTCGATGCCGGCAGCGCGAGGGATGGTGAGCAGCCGGGCAAGGCGCGGCTGCTCAACGAACTGTTGCTGGAAGGGGCCGGTGACCTGGATGCGGATGCCCTGGCGCGTGAACTGGAGTCCCGTGGCATCGAGATCAGCACCCGTATCAGCCGGGATATCGCCTGGGTCAATATGCGCAGTCTGAGTGACAAGGCGATCCTCACGGTTGCACTGGATACGCTGGCGGCGGTGGTTGCCAGGCCCCGCCTGGATGAAGATGCCATTGCCAGGGTAAAGGAGCGCACCCTGGCGGAACTGCGGCTGGCTCATCAGTCTGCCGAAGATGTGGCGGACCAGATGCTGATGCAGGCCCTGTACGGAAAACATCCTTATGCACATGATCCACTGGGCGATGAAAAATCCCTGGAAGCGCTGAATGGGCAGCAGCTGCGCGGTTTCCACGACAGGTACTATACGGCCGCGAATGCCGTGATAGCGCTGGTCGGCAATGTGGACCGGAACCAGGCGGAATTGCTGGTGGGGCGGCTGGTAAGCAGTCTGCCCGTCGGGGAAAAGGCCGCAGCCCTGCCGCCGCCGGAAAGGCCCCGACCGGGAACAACGCGCAAGATATTTCCCGCCTCGCAGACCCATATCAACATGGGGATGCTTGGCATCAGCCGCAAAGACCCGGACTATATTTCCCCTGCTGGTGGGTAATCACATCCTGGGTGGCAGTGGCCTGACCTCCATCATGGGTGAGGAAGTGCGCAACAAGCGCGGCTTGAGCTACGGCATCTCCAGCAGCTTCTCGCCCCTGTGGGTACAGGGCCCATGGATACTGTCCGCCCAGACCAAGAACAGTCAGGCGAATTCCACCCGGCAGCTGATGGTGGCCCTGTACCGTGATTTCGTGGATGAGGGACCCAGCCTGAAACAGCTTGAAGCAGCGAAGAAACATCTTGTGGGTGGCTTTCCCCTGAAGCTGTCCAGCAACAAGAAGATCCTGCGGCGTATTGCGCTCATGGGGTTCTACGATCTTCCCACGGACTGGCTGGACACCTGGAGCAGCAAGGTGATGCAGGTGACGGCCTCCCAGATACGCCGGACCTTTCGCCGGCGCATGCCGGTGAAGAATCTCGTTACCGTGATGGTTGGCGGTAAAAAGAAGTAGTGGCGCGCAGCAACAGTATCCGCATCATCGGCGGGGCTTTTCGCGGGCGCCGTCTGGGCTTTCCTGATGCGCCCGGTCTGCGACCAACGGCGGACCGCCTGCGGGAGACCCTGTTCAACTGGCTGCAGGGACAAACCGAAGGCGCGGATTGCCTGGACCTGTTTGCCGGCAGTGGCGCACTGGGGCTGGAAGCCCTGTCACGGGGTGCGAAGACCGTACGCTTCGTTGATCAGTCCCGTACCGTGATCCGGCAGCTGGATCAGAACCTGCAGCTGCTGGATGCGCAGGACAGGTCGGAAGTCATTTCCACCGATGCCATGCGCCTGTTGCGCCGGGAAGCCGACCGGCAGTTCGATATCGTTTTTCTCGACCCGCCCTTCGCCAGCGACTGGCTGGCGCAAGCCTGTGAGAACCTGGAACACAACGGCTGGCTCAAGCCTCGGAGCTGGATCTATCTGGAGCAGGACAACCATCGGGACTGGCCGGTATTGCCGGACAGCTGGCACAGCCACCGGCAGGCCAGGGCAGGACAGGCCGCCTGTGCCCTGCTGAGACGTGATATTATTAGCGGCTGATCTGACCATCTGACGATTATCAATGCTCACAGCTGTCTATCCGGGTACATTCGATCCCGTTACCAACGGCCATGCCGATCTGGTTGCGCGGGCGGCAAAGCTGTTTGGCCGGGTGATCGTGGCGGTCGCCAAGGATACCGCCAAGGCAACCTTCTGTGAGATCGAACAGCGTGTGGAACTTGCCACTCTGGTGCTGGAAGAGCACAAAAACGTGGAAGTGGTGGCGTTCAGCGGCCTGCTGGTGCATTTCTGTCAGGCACAGAACGCGGAAGTGGTGATCCGGGGATTGCGGGCCGTGTCTGACTTCGAATACGAGTTTCAGCTGGCCGGCATGAACCGCAGACTGGCGCCGGATGTGGAAACCCTGTTTCTGACCCCGGCGGAGCAATACGCTTTTATATCCTCATCCCTGGTGCGGGAAATAGCGCGACTGGGGGGAGATGTGGCAGAATTCGTTCATCCTGCAGTGCAACAGGCACTGACGGAAAAATTTATCTGTTAATTTTGGAGTAAACCCATGGCCCTGATGATAACCGACGAGTGCATCAATTGTGATGTATGTGAGCCCGAATGCCCCAATGGTGCAATTTATATGGGTGAGGAGATCTATGAGATCGATCCGGATCTGTGCACCGAATGTGTCGGACACTATGAAGAATCGCAATGTGTTGAAGTCTGCCCCGTAGACTGCATCATCGTCGATCCAGAGCATACGGAAACCGAGGAAGAACTGCGTGCCAAGTATGAGCGCATTACCGCTGAGAAGTAGTCTTCTGCCAGGTAGCGTTTACAGCAGAGCCCCGGCATTGCGCCGGGGCTTTTTTGTTTTGCTCCTGTTACTGCTGTCAGCCGTTCACGCAGCCAGCCAGCCACCGGCAGCAGCAATTGCCTCGGCACATCCCGCTGCCACGCGTGCCGGTATGGAGATTCTGGACGCTGGTGGCAACGCCTTCGATGCGGCGGTGGCTGTCAGTGCGGCGCTGGCGGTGGTGGAACCCTACAGCTCGGGTCTGGGGGGTGGCGGGTTCTGGCTGCTGCACCGCGCCAGTGATGGCCGGGAAGTGATGATAGACGGTCGTGAGAAGGCGCCACTCGCGGCTACACGGAACATGTATCTGGACAAACAGGGACAGCCCCTTGCCGGCGCTTCCGTGAACGGCCCGCTGTCTGCGGGGATTCCGGGAGAGGTGGCGGCGCTGACTCATATCGCCCGGCACTATGGCCGTCTTCCTCTCGCACAGAGTCTGCAGCCCGCCATTCGTCTGGCCCGGGAAGGTTTTGAGGTGGATGAGCACTACCGGCGCATGGCAGCTTTCCGTCTGGATGTACTGCGTGCCTCGCCGGCCGCCGCGAGGCAGTTTCTCGACGACAATGACGTGCCTCCCCCTGGTTACAGAATCCGTCAGCCCGATCTTGTAAGAACCCTGAGTCTGATCGCCGGACAGGGCCGTGCGGGTTTCTATGCAGGAGAGCTGGCGAAGCGGCTGGTCCGTTCCGTGCGGAAGCATGGCGGCATCTGGACGGAAGAGGACCTGCGCACCTACCGTGTGGTGGAACGCAAACCCATCGTCGGACGATACCGTGGCTGGCGGGTGGTCAGCGCCGCGCCGCCTTCGTCGGGAGGCGTCGTCTTGCTGGAAATGCTCAACATGCTGGCACTGAAGGATCCCGGCAAAATGAACGGAGCGGATCGCATCCACTTTCTGGTGGAAGTGATGCGCCGCGCTTACCGGGATCGTGCCCAGTGGCTCGGTGATGGTGATTTCGTGAAGATGCCCCTGCAACGGCTGCTGTCACCGGCCTACGCGCGAGCCCTGGTTGCCGGTATCGACATGAAGCGGGCCACACCGAGCGGAAAACTGGCTGATTTCAGGGAGGAAGGCCATGACACCACGCATTTCTCCATACTGGACAGGCAGGGAAACTATGTCGCCGCGACCCTGAGCATCAACTATCCCTTCGGTTCGGGATTCGTTGCAGAGGGCACGGGCGTATTGCTGAATGACGAGATGGACGATTTTTCCATCAAGCCCGGGGTGGCCAATGTCTATGGGCTGGTAGGTGCGGAAGCCAATGCCATCGAACCGGGCAAGCGCATGCTGTCCAGCATGTCTGCAGAACGGTGACCATGTTGCCATTCTCGGTACCCCGGGAGGCTCGCGCATCATCACCATGGTACTGCTGGCCCTGCTGGAAGCGGTAGAAGGAAGGGATGCACAGGCCTGGGTGAGCCTGCCGCGTTTCCATCATCAGTATCTGCCGGATGTGATAGAAGTGGAGCCAGGCGCATTCAGCGATGAGCTGAAAAAAGTGCTCAGGGAGCGGGGCCATGTACTGGATCAGAAAACCCGCCCCTGGGGAAACATGCAGGCCATACACTGGAACAGGAAAGAAAACAAAGTGGAAGCTGCCAGTGATCCGCGTGGTGGCGGTCTGGCGCTGCTGCAGTCACGCTGATGCGCTTTGGTTCTGCCGGGTGCCGGGGTTGCCTCCTTGCAGCGCGGTCCCGGTTTCTCACGCTGCAGCCTTTTGGCGGTCACCGCCTTCAATGCGAAAAATCTTCTGTTATTGCATTTTCAGGTTACAATGCACGAATATGGCAAAATATTTCCGGAGATAACAGAACATGGCAAGAGTTACAGTAGAAGATTGTCTGGATCATGTGGACAATCGTTTCAACCTGGTACTGCTGGCGTCCAAGCGCGCCCGGCAGCTCGAGAATGGTGTGGAACCCCTGGTTCCCTGGGACAATGACAAACCCACCGTGGTTGCACTGCGCGAGATCGCCGCGGGCCTGATCACAAACCAGACCATCGACGAACAGGTTGAGAGCAAGGAAGAATCCATCGATGACGAGCTGGCAGCAGCATTGGCACAGGAAGTACAGGCAGCCGCCAACGGCGTTTCCATCTAAGCAGACTTCCTTCGGTGGCCACCTCACAGCCAGCTGAAACCGAAACACAATGGCCATCGATTGCGCTTGCCCGCCACAACGGCGGGCAGGCACCCAGATATCAGATCAGCGACCTTTGCACCTACCTTGAAAGCTATCTGCCGCCTGAGCAGGTAAGGGAGGTCTATCGCGCCTATCTCTTCGGCGCCCAGGCCCATGCTGGCCAGAAACGCCTTTCCGGCGAACCCTATATCTGTCACCCGGTAGCAGTCGCCCGCATTCTTGGCGAGATGCGCATGGACTACCAGTGCCTGATGGCGGCCATTCTCCATGATGTGATCGAAGACACACCCACTGCCAAGGATCAGCTGGCCGAGGAATTCAGCGAAGAGATTGCGGAGCTCGTGGATGGCGTCAGCAAACTGGCCAAGATCGGCTCCCTGAGCCGCGCCGAAGCCCAGGCCGAAAGTTTCCGCAAGATGATGCTGGCCATGACCAAGGACATCCGTGTCATCCTCATCAAACTGGCGGACCGCCTGCACAACATGCGCACGCTGGGTGTCATGCGGCCCGAAAAGGCCCGGCGCATTTCCCGCGAGACCACCGAGATCTATGCCCCCATCGCACAGCGTCTGGGCATCAACAGCCTGCGAGTGGAGCTGGAAGACCTGGGGATGGCGGCCTACTACCCCTGGCGCTACCGCGTGCTCACGGACCGGCTCAAGAAACTGCGGGGAAACCGCAAGGAAGTCATCAACGGCATCGAGGAAGCCATACGCAACCGGCTGGATCAGGAAGGCTTCAAGGGTGAAGTCAGTGGCCGTGAAAAACATATCTACAGCATCTATCGCAAGATGCGGGACAAGCACCTGTCCCTGAACGAAGTGGCGGATGTTTTCGCCTTCCGTATCCTCGTGGGCAATGTGGACACCTGCTACCGGGTGCTGGGCGCCATGCACAGCCTGTTCAAACCGGTGCCGGGGCGCTTCAAGGACTATATTGCCATCCCCAAGGCCAATGGCTACCAGTCACTGCATACGGTGCTGGTCGGTCCCCGCGGCCAGCATATCGAGGTGCAGATCCGTACGCATGAAATGCACAAGGTGGCGGAAGAAGGCATTGCCGCTCACTGGCACTACAAGACCGGCGATGAAAAGTTCCCCCCGGCGGCAGCTGCGGAATGGGTGCGCAGCCTCCTGGAAGTCCAGAAGGGATCAGGTACTTCGGCGGAGTTTCTGGAGCACGTCAAAGTCGATCTGTTCCCGGACGAAGTCTATGTATTCACGCCAAAAGGGCAGATCAAGGTGTTGCCCAAAGGAGCGTCCGTGGTGGATTTCGCCTACGCCATTCACTCGGATGTGGGCAACCAGTGCGTTGCGGCGCGGGTTGACCGGCATCTGGTTCCCCTGCGTTCCCGGCTGCGCAATGGCCAGACTATACAGATACTGAGCAACAAGGATGCCTGCCCCAATCCTGCCTGGCTGGATTTCGTGGTGACGGGCAAGGCACGTGCCGGTATCCGCTCCTTCCTCAAAAGGCTGGAGACGGACGAAGCGGCTGAACTGGGACAGCGCATGCTGGAACGGGAGCTGGAAAAATTAGACGCCAGTCTCGCAGATTTGCAGGAAAGCAAGATCCACTCGCTGCTGGAGCAACTGAAGGTAAACAGTCTGCGCGAACTGATGATCGATATCGGGTTGGGAAACCGCATGGTGAAGCTGGTTGCCGGCACGCTGCTGTCGGTGGATTCACTGGACAAAGATGGTGAGCCCGGCGCAGACCTGACCATTCGTGGCACCGAAGGCATGGTGGTGAAGTTCGGCAAGTGTTGCCACCCCATCCCCGGTGATCCCATCATCGCCATTTTCAACCCCGGCAAAGGGCTGGTGGTCCATCATCAGTCCTGTCCCAATGTGCTGGACGAACGGAAATCTGATGCCAACTGGGTCGATGTACGATGGGAAGATGACGTTCAGGGAGAGTTTGTGACTGCGCTGCAGGTGGACGTGAACAACAAACGTGGCATACTGGCCACCATCGCTTCGGCCATCGCGGAAATGGGATCGAACATCGACGATATCCGCACCGAGGACCATGATGGGCAGACCTCAGGACTGCATTTGCTCATCTCGGTGACCGATCGTCAGCATCTGGCGAAAGTAATGCGCCATTTGCGTGCCATTCCCGAAGTGCTGCGCATCAGCCGGGACCTCGGGCATTGACGCAGCCCTGAATTTCCACCTTTTATTCCGGCGTAACATTCCATGACTTCTCCTTTCTACAGATCTTTCAGCGAACCCGTGTGGATGGATGTCCATTCACTGGGGGCCACCGCGGTACCCGAGCCAGTCTACGACTGGCTGAAGGACCCTGCTTCTCTGACGCGCCGGGTTACCGATGCCTGTGATGGCGAATTCAGGGTAAGGGTCAGGTATCAGGGCTGGGGGAAAGCTTTGAACAGCGAAAACCGGCTCCTCAGTCTCCGGCTGCGCGCCACCTGCCTCATCAGAGAAGTGGAGTTGCTGTGCAATGGCGAACCCCAGGTGTTTGCCCGTACCCTGATGCCGGTGAAAAGCCTGCGGGGAGCGGCGAGGCGGTTGTCTCACCTGCGCAGCAAACCCCTGGGAAAGGTGCTGTTTGCAGACCCTCATACCCGCCGCGTGCAACTGCAGATCGCCCGTTTTCTGCCGCAGCACAAATCCTTCCATGCGGCGGTTGCGCACCTGGATGAAACGCCGGAGGAACTCTGGGGACGGCGCACGCTGTTTCTGTACGCAGGCAAGCCCATCCTGGTGAATGAAGTCTTTCTGCCAACCCTGGTCAACCGGGTGCCCGGTCCTCACAGGATACGCTGAACCGTACAGCCGCCCCGTTTCAGGTGTTCCTGTAGCGCTGCAGTTCTCCCGCATCATTGATGTTGGCAAAGCTTTCGGGCTGATCGGAATAGTCTGCCAGGGCAAGCCGGTGTTCCCTGCACCAGCTGCGCAGCCTGCGCTCACCGCGCTGCATGTAATCCCGCAGGTCGTCCCGCAGTTCGGTGGGGATCAAGGCAAATGCCGGTTGCAGCTTTTCCCCGTCATGAACCACAGCCAGCTCGACCTGCTGTTCCTGTAATGCAGTGGAAAGACGCTGCCCCAGATCCCCTGGCAGACCGGGAACATCACAGGGAGCGCACAGGAGATACGGACTGTCAATCCGGTCCATGGCGCTCAGAATGCCCGCCAGTGGTCCCTGAAAACCTTCCAGCTCGTCTCTGATGACCGGATAGCCGAACGCCGCATAGGTTTCCAGATTGCGGTTGGCATTGATGATGAGCGAATCGGCCTGGGGTACAAGGGCTGAGATGACATGCCCTATCATGGGTTTACCATCCAGTTGCACCAGTCCCTTGTCCTGTCCGCCCATGCGTGTACCACGGCCCCCGGCGAGTATGACGGCGGTGATTTGTTTGGCTGTGATCATCGGGGCTGCCGGCTGGTGGAAATTGGTATCATTGTAGCCTGATACGGGCACGATACGGAGCTTGAGTGCAGCCGGTGTTATACTGTTACCTGAATCCGTGATTCCAGCGCTGCCAGCCATGGAGAGCGAAGCGAAGGCTGGTAGACCCCAGTAGCCGCGAGGCCGCACTGTTTTCCCGGCGTGCCTTGCGCCAGAGGGAAAACAAAGTAGGCCTCCGAACGCGG
>NZ_JBHNMF010000005.1:0-29110 GCF_048562965.1 Thiolapillus sp.
GCTTCCGCAATAAAGAGCGGTTTGCCAATGCCATTTACTTCCATCTCGGCGGGTTGGATCTTTACCCTGATGGGATTACTAGATGATGGGCGCCCACTCAATCAGGGGAAGAGCCGAAAAATGAATTTGATTTGATAACGGAGATGGAAAGGGAGGAGCTGTTTAAGAGGTTGAACATCCAGGATCCGTATAAAGACAGATCGGATGAAGACCGAGCGAAAGAGTTGCAGATCAGGGTCTGGCTACCAAGCGATTTTCGGGAATATCACCAGTTTGCTGCCAAATTGGGCATGAAATTCAAAAGCTTGCGTGAAACGGCTAAATTGATTGGTATCAACAAGAACACGCTACATGATTACGAAACCGGGAAAAGATATCCTCCAGCGGAATTTGTTTTCGAATTTTGCAATGCACTTGGCTTGTCGCCTGAAAAGTTGATGAGAGACTGGATCGGGTTCCATCCAGATCCGATTATCAGCAACTATGTGACGGAGGGTCGCTATGCCCCGGAGTCTGTTTGGGAACCTCAAAGTGGTTATGCGGGAGAAGGTTTGCTGTCACCGGATGATGAGAATATTAGGCAGTTCATTGCCAATGCCTTGAAATTGTCGGCATTCATGGTGGACTTGGATCTATGGGAAAATAAAAAAATTCATAAAATTGCCTATTTAACGGCTTATATCATTCACGATGTCTTGTCCGAAGCTCTTCCGCTTCATCCGAAAAACATCGATACCAACCCATTTGCCTACAACATCAAGTTTCCAGATGGAGTCATTGAAAACAGTAATGTTGTTTCCAGAGAGTAGTTATGCCGATCCACCGGCAATCTTTTGATCGTCAGAAAACTCTACACTTTAGAAACTCAACAAAAATACTTTGGGGTTGCCTCCTATGGGTAAATTCCACTCAAAATGTCGAAGATCTATTAGGTCGATGATGTGCGAGCGAGACGATTCGAGCGAGCTCTTGAATTTCTTCTTCTGTCGCAAATGGAACTTGAGCGAGAATAATTTTGCCTTCTCCTGATAACTTTGCTGCGAGATGGCCTCGCCCCAAGAGTCTTTCAGCACCTGGTTCATCTAAAACTAGAATAGAATTTCGTTTGTCAGCAACTTTTAGAACAAGACGATTCGTTAAGTTGGCCCGAAGCTGCATGGGGAGTGCATCCTTATCTGGGCGTTGAGTCACGAGAACAAGATTGATCCCTGCGGCGCGTGCTTTCACACCAAGACGATTGGCATTGAGTTCGACGGCATCGCGATACTCTTTTATCATCATCCAATCGGCTAATTCGTCGTGGAACAGCCATATTCGAGGCAAACGCTCATCTGGTCCAACTTTCCTATTGTAATGAGAGAGTTTCGTTACTCCTGCCTCGGCCAATAGACGATTGCGGCGCTCCATCTCTTCTACAAGTTCTTCTAGCGCTGTAATAGCTTTTTCGCGCTCGGTAATTAGTTCACCGTCTAAGTGGGGCATTTGCCTAAGCCATGGAAAATCGATCCCAGCCTTTGGGTCAATCATGCGGATGCGTGCGCTACTAGGCGAATTCGTTGCGCAAATGTCAAGCAACAGGTTCTGCACGAGGACACCCTTACCACTGCCAGTTTCTCCAGCGATGAGTGTATGAGGCCCGTGGGGATGATAGCCGCCAAAGCCCTCTCCAACATTCAGGTAGAGCAGTGAGCCATCCGATTCGCATGCACCTAGGAGCAAGCTTGTATTGATGTCTGGTGCAGTAGCTGGAAGTTCTCGCTGCCGCCAAAGGTCTTGGAGCCGCAATATCGTCCTATGAGGCCTGCCCACCATAATGACGACTTCCATTGGAGCGGCTAGAACGTTAATGACGTTGATAGCGTGTGAAGTGAGTAGTTCTTGGCGGCGTCTCTCGACTTTTGGCACCGTAAGGTCGTCTGAACCACGGAATCGAACAAGCGCTGCATTCGGGGTGAGGCGCTTACCGACAAGCTCTGCTGTCATATCGTAACCGCGTAAAGCTCGCTGCAGAGCTAAGACAGTTTGATCTAACCACTGCTTGGCTTCTTCATCTTCAGTGTCAGAAGCCCTGCCTTGAGCAATCCATTCAGCAAGGGCATGAGAGGGCCACTGTGCTTCTATTTCGTTGGCGGCATGTTCAACTCCGCTTTCTGCGGATGGTTTGTCAACCGGCTTTTCGTTCTGTTCCTCGGATGTGGGAGGCGTAGCTGTGGTTTTGGCTATAGTTGGTTGTTCCTCAGCTTTTTCCGCTTGACGTTCAGTTAAAACACCCTGTGGCGGTTGCGTATCGTTCGTTGGTACATCGACTGCCTGAGCTTCATTTTGAGACGAGACGAGCGCATGGGTCCAGGTGTCCGACGAACCACCCGCAGTGCCCGTATTCATATCTTCTCCAGCCGCAAAATCACGAAATGCTTGCGCGACACCCGGCTTGTCGAAAATCTTCTGAACGCAATGGGGCATGCCTTTCAATGGAGTGCTACCACCCGCATCCACATATTCATCGTCATCATGCACAAAGACATGAGAAAATCCGGCGAGTTTGATTGTGACATTTCCTTGTCTGACTTCATCTGACCACTTGTGGAGATCCCAACCATTCATCAGAGACCCATCGAATGGCTCCATACCTTCAATCATGAAATCTCCAAGTCTGTGTAGCCAAATATCTCTGTCAATTCGCTTATGGTTCGGATCTAAGGCCCGTCCCAAACGAGCTGCTGTTTCTTCCAGCTGCTTAGCAGATTTCTTAGCTTGTGCTTTGTAGTCCTTGGAGTTGACATACTTTGCTTCAGAAATAGCTACCATAAGGATGGGCTTGCCATCCTCAATGCGCGGTGTAATTGCCATGATGTCTGCGATTTGCTCTTCACGCTGACCGAACCACGAAGCGAAGTCATCAAGGAAGTACCAGCCTATGGGAAGGGAGCGGCCATCCAAGCTAGTGCGGAGCTCTTCCATAGACAACACGATCCCAAGCAATTCATTTGCGTAGTGTCCGTACCTTGCTGCTCGCATAACGACCTGACCGGAAAGTCTGTTTGCTTCGTCAATAAGCCTATTAACAACGCTATCACCATTGTTGGCGATAATGTTCGGGTCAAGCCTATTGAGTCGTTCTCTCAACAAAACATGAAGAAGGCGTGGTTTAGATGTGGTGGATACAGTTATGTTTCGATTTATGTTGCGGTCATGAATATGCCGTATGACCTGGATGCCATTGTTTGAAAGGAGTCGCCTGTCAACGAGTTCGTCAAAATTTACGACCCATTCGCCGATGAGATGCGTTTGCCGAAACACATCTCCGATCTCGCTATTCCGAAATGTCACCTCTCGCGCAGGAATTACGTTTCCGGGGCGAGCATTGTCGCCTTCGAGATAGACGTGAATAGAGTTAAGGTAAATCTGCCCGGCGCGGGGTTGCGAAGGCGCAGCGAGATAGACAGAAGTAGCGGCATCAGCCGGCCCAACCGGACGCCGACGAGACCATCGGGCAGGGCAGTGGTCTTTCAACTCTGGATGACGATCACCCGGAGATTTCTTCCATTCAAGCTTGCTATTTCGCGCGACTACATCTTGTAAAGCAACAATGTCTGCCGTGCGGGCGATAGTGTCCTCTGGGATCTCGTTTGCATCTAAAAAGCCGACTCTAAGTCTGGAAAGAAAACTCCGTGCCGCCTCGCTTGCCATTACCGAGCCGGATTCTTCACTGACAGCAACATTTTGCTGCTCATAGATGCGGCGCATTTTCTTGGGATCGGAGTGAGTAAGGAGCAAATCACACTGAAGTTCGTTCTCCCGCTCCACTTTGCTCGACAGCTCAGAAGCAAGGGCGCTCGGAAGTGCTTTCGATTCTGCGTTGTATAACACGACAGAGAAATTGCTGCGTTCATGAGGTAGTAAGCTCAAATACTGCTCACCCACTGTGCTGAATGCACGGGCAGCGACACCAGGGTCAATATCGAGGGAATCGTCACCGTTTGAATGTGTTTGCTTTTGCGGAGGCTCACAGAGTGTGTAGTCGTAACGTGTATCAGCCGCCGCCAGTAGGATAGCGTCATCGCCATAGAAGCCAACGCAAACCTCTGGGTAATAATTTGAAAGCAGCTCACGCTGAACCTGTCCAAACAGTAAATCAGCTCTGAATATGTCGTCTTCGTTAGCGTGCAGGACTTTCTTGATTAAGTCAGTCGCCTGTTTTGCCTTAACCTGAATTTCGGCCAACCGCAGCGGATGCCAGGGCGCAATAATCGCAGCGGGGGAACCTGCACCGACAACGCTGACTCCCAATCTTAAAATCTCTTTCCACAATCGGTCTCGTGCAAGGTCATTGCTGGCGTGGTTGTTTAGGGCTTCGAGGAGACGACCATACGCTTCTGCTTGTTGTAGAAACGCTTCGGAGTTAAGACCTTCGCCTTCTTGTGTAACCCAGTGACGTATTGCGGTTGAGTATTGGCCTAGAAACTCATCAAACGCAGAACGAATGGCAGAAGTATCATTTTGGCCTATGATCCCAGAAAGTTCGTCTAAGGCAGAAAGAAAGGCGCTCCCCCGATCAGCACTGTCACTATTTGGAGCGACTAGCTTTCCGTCATTGCCATTGGTGACGTCGCGAATTGTATTAACGTCATCTAGTGAAATCCGTTGAATAGCGCCTTTGGCACTAACCGATTGCCGTGTTATGTCTGCAGTTGGCAGAAGTGCATAGTCGTTGTTGAGGTTAGCGATGTTGACTAGGTCGTCGGGCATGGATGTAGCTAGAGCATCGACTGGCATCTCCCAGAAAAAGATTAGCCTAGCATTCAAGCCGTTTGGATCGAGAGAGACCTCAAACTTGATTGTGCGTGCGTCACGCGACCTAGATGTGACTTTTACAAGATCATCGTCCGGATAAGGGAAATAGAAATCTTCAAGCTTACCGAAGTCTAGTTCGACATCATCACCAAGAAGACGATTTAGGCCTCGATAGCGAAATGCGAAATAGCGAGCGACGCGAGCATTCTTACTTCTCCAAAAACTTTTTTCTCGGGATTTTGGAATATGAACTTTGATTTTGTTGTTTGAGAGTTCCTCGCCAGACGTCCGATCCCTTAGTTTATGGATCGTCCCAAGTAGCCCTACAAGAAAATCATAGTAGGTTAGAGGGTTTCTGAATATATACCGCTCCCATTTGCTGGAGAGCTTTTTGTCTCGCGCAAGATGTTCACGGTGAGATTCAAAGAATTGTTGGAGATCTTCTGATGGCTCTTTTGGGAATGACGCTGCAAGCAAAGATCGCTCATCATCATCGAGTTGGTCATCGAATTCTTCATCGAAAAATTGGATGGTTTTATCACCTAGTGATTGTACAGAAGTTTTTGTAACGCCCTCGAATAGGTCTGAGATAGTTCTCCAGTCCAAGCAAACCAACATAGCTTGCTCAATCGACCAGTTATCTAATGTTGGATCTGAATCCAAAAAGTCTTGGATGACTTCTTTATCTGAATCATCAAGCCTATCTTGGATCTCAGCAAAGTTATTCCGGAGCTGATCGGAAATTGGGTCTCCTTTTTCGTTCTCCTGGACGAGCAGCGGACGGACCCGAGTATGGAGGCGGCGAAAGATCTTTGCCCATTCCGCTTTTGAGTTGCGCTTTTTGTCAGGTATACGATCAAAAAAACCTGAAAAGCGCGGCAGCCGAAGGCTCGGTAAAGCGTTATCGATGGCCTTCTGAAGAGGCAAGCCCTTGGTTATTATGCTTTCTCCGATTGCTATTACGAAGTCAGAAAAGGTTTCGATAGTACGGGCAGCATGAGTCTCATTCGCTGCTCGCAGTGCAGCCTCTAGATGCGTCCTCTTGGTTTTATCAAGGACGGCGTGAGTTAAGCCGACCTTTTCAATCCAATAAGAATATTGCCCGCGTAAGGTGTCGCTTTCTATCTTGGTGATCTTTTCAACACTTTTATCATTTCGCTGAAGTTCTTCGTGCGAGGCGGCGAAAAGGACAGCGCGCTTCCCTTCTGTTAGGCGGCAATGTCGCCAATGAGTGATAGACTGATTGCTGCGATTTGACTGGGGGAGTTGTTGGTCAGGGTCAAAAATCGGAGATATCTGGACGAGCACCTCATTATTAGTACCAGGATCTAAAATTGCTGCTTCTGCAATTGAGCGGACGATTGACTCTTCTAGGCCAAGCATACAAAAGCGCTGAGTCCCTTCCTTTTCCTGAGCGAGTTGTTCCTTAATGAACTCAAGGGCGACTGCCGCGATCAATTCGTTCCTTGTCATTGGCAACTCCTAAAAGGGTTTTCGACGTATGCACAGTCGTCTGAAAGGCGGCGGAGAAGGCCCAGTGTGCGAAGTCGTTGTTCAAGTCTTTGCGTGTTTTGCATGAAGGCGTTTTGGTCGGTTGGGAGCGAACCGAAGGCTTGTTCTGCCTCTGCCACACCGACTACCAAGCGGAACTGGTTGTAAAGCTTCGCCAGAAAACGATGGTACTCTTCGCGGTCTTCGTCCACCGTGCACATGACCAAGGCCTTCAAAAGCGAGTCGTCGGGCGAGTACCAGGTGCCAGCACCTCGTCTGGATACGGAAAGCCCGATTTGGCGCGTCCATTCTCCATGGACTTTGGCGACGTGTTGTTGATGGCGTTTTTCGGCGTAATTCCGTAAGGAATTAAAAATAGTCTGAGGGTCACCTGCAGCCGGGCCATCGTCTGGATTCCAGGCATAGCGCTTAGTGAGAAAATCTCGGACAGCATCGGCAGGAGCGCGTGCCGCTAGAGCATCTTTCCATTCTTGTTGGGACTTTGCCGATTCGACATACGCGCGCACCGCGCGCGTGGATAGCTTTCGGTTTGCGCTAAAGTTCTCAACAGACAAGTCAAAAAGGGTCGTCTTGCGCGGGGCGGCGATCTCTAGAACGAACTTGGGCTCGGTTTTTTCGCCAATCTCTTCGTGAGCGCGACGGAGCATATACAGAAGCATGTGAAGGGCGGATAGCCGCATCAAAGGATCTAGTAGCGTTTCTCCTGGGAGGTCGAGTTTCAGGAGTTGAAGCCAAGTATCCGCAAGCGCGGAATATTCTTGGCGGCATGCAAATGGCAGATAGCCAATCGTGCTAGAAACGCTATTAGAGTCAATTCGATGCCCTGAGGGGAGAAGGGCGGTTATTACTCGATTCCAAGGGTCATCTTCTCGGAGTAACTTGTCGGAAATGAGCTTGGCAATGTCTGGGCCAGAACCGCTGCGATTTAGCATTAGGTAGAGAAGTTCGCCACCGCGTGCAAAAAATCGGCGATCCGGGCTCGAATTAACGTTTCCAGGTAAATCAGCATAAAGGCAATCTGGGCCGTAAGGAAAAAGGAACTTGGAGGTCCATCGCCGTTGGCGGTGTGGTTCTACCGCCGTTGTCTGAAAGAATTCAATTATTCTGGCTAGTCGTGAGAAAGACTCGACCCGATCTCGTAGATAGCTATAGTCAAAGTCAGATGAAAACTGCTTTAGCCAGGCGTTCCATCGTTCGCTATCAGAACGGCCAGTGTTCTCAATATGCTGAATATGCGGATTGTTAAAAACGAGTTGTCGCAGCGGTATCGAGCGGGGAATGTAGTATGTGAATGTCTCGTGGCTCCCTTCTTCTGTGTTTTCGTTCAGTGCAACACTTTCGCCATGCCGCGATCGAAATACAGCCAAGAATTCAAGAAAAACTAGCCAAGGGGTTTGGTCGTTATAGAATCGGTGGCCCCAAATGGCTTCGTCAACCCAAACATTAACATCACTTTGATACTTTGCTGGAGCTTCTAATCTAGCCATCATGCACTTACCCTTATCCGGAACTTGTCGGGTTGTGCCCGGCCTCGCTCGTCGACCGTCAGTGCTTGCAGGCTAATTTCGCCTGAAGATGGCGGTTCGCCGATTAGTGTATCGAGTCGTTTGATGACACGCAGTTTGAAATCAAGAAAATCCTCATGACATTGGCGTGAGAAGCTAGCTGGTAGACTGCCGTGTGCAACACGCGTCAAATACTCAAAGTGGATTAGCTGTAGGTCCAGCGAATCTACGACTTTGTCATCGTCAGCAGGATCGATAATGAGAAGGCGAGGAGTGGACCCATCCTTGGCAAGCCGAAAAGCAACATAAGGATCACGCCTTGTTTCGCCTGTCTGTAGCTCATAATTGAGCAGGGAGGCGATACGGCCTCGGCCATTACCGCCCGATGATGCTAGATAGAGCGTAGTGCCATCATCTATCATCATTCCGCAAAATGTTCTGTTAAGGCCGCGCACGAGTATTTCTATGGTGCATGAGACATCATCACCTGCAGAGAGGCCAGCGATGAATTTCAAGAACACACCAGATGATTGATATACGGTTAAGCGCCATGGATTTAGAGAAATTTCATCGGATAGCGTAAAGAAGAGTCTTTGACGTTGTCTTGATAAAGCGCGCATGAACTCGTCTATGTTCTCACGCTCGCCTTCTAAATAATCACTCAAATAGGGTTTGTATGCTGTTGCGCCATACTCTTGGTCATTCGCAACGACGCGATTATAAAGCGTAGTTTCTTCTTCGTAGGGTCCGTATATCAATAGGTTATCAAAGGCGTTATCGGTTTCTCGACCGATACCGAACGCTTCGAGTGTGGTAAATACGTGATATTGTTGCCGCTGCCGCTCGGGAAGATTTGCACCAAATACATTAGCAAAAGGATTGGTCAATCGATAATCACTCTTGCGTGCGCGATTCTTAGCTTTGCGGCATGTCAATAGAGGTTGGCCTGGCTGAAGGCGATCTCCAAGAATAATATTTATGCCCAGCAAGAGAAGGTCACGGATGGGCAAATGCATGCGATTAGCACGGCAAAGTTGGAGTAATGCTCCGAGCCGTTGCCGAAACATAGAATGATCGGATTTCGCACGAAGACGTTCTCGATTGATACGGATTGGGCAAGTCGTGGAACCGTCTTCATTGAGGAGTTCACACCCCTCACATTGAGACCATTGCGGATGTTCTACAATCTGCTCGATGAGTTCTTGGAAGTGCTTGGAAGCATCTAGACGGCTTAGGTTGTGTAGATCGAGGATAAGTGTATCGTCTTGTGTGCGATCCTCAACGAGCATAGACTCTATCAACTTGAAGACACTATGCGCTTCTTTATCCTGCGTATCTGACCAATCTCTCCATGTCGCTAAAAGCTGACCGTCATTCGCAGCGACAAGAAATACATTGTCAGTATTCTGACCTGTTACCGATAGCGCTAGGTTAGGCAGTAGTGTGTCCTTTTCCTGTTGGGTAAGTTCGCTAAGGTCCTTGACTATAGTTAGTGTCTTATTAGAGTTGGGAAGGTCGAGAGAAAGAATCTTCTTGCCTTGTTGCCATTCATCGTGATCGCCACCGAAATCTTCCCAGATCCGCCGGCAGTGGAAGGTCTTTCCGTCACCGGCAGTGCCCGTGAGAATCACATTACGGGGCGTGGAAGAAGAAAAGTTAGCCCTAACTTGTTCTAGTCTAGCGGGTTGGATTTGAATAGCTGGATCTATTTGGTGTCTTTCGATTTCTGTCTGAATTAACTCATCATACATATTATCACTGGCAGCGATCGGGCCGTAGTGACGCAGAAAAGCAATTAAACTATTATTAGGCATCTTGCTACCTCCTTGAATGCCGGAAAAAGGAGGTTGTGGCCAAGGAATGACCGATAAGTCTGCAGAAAGTAGGTTGGTTCCACATTGTAATGTTCTGATTTGAAGGGTTATTTTTCACTAGAACCTCCAGTACTTTCTTTTCTATTTGACATCTACTGTGTGAATCAAGGGGCCGATTCAATGCTGTATCGAGGTCATGTGTTGAACCTGATGATAGCCTACCTATATGGATAGACCCAGACTGTCGAAGTTGGCTAAATTCGTCATGTGTGCTCACACTCAATGTAATAGAAAACCTGACATCGCTCTCTGGATTCTCCTTTTGACACAATATAGTACGCTCTTTTAAGACCATACTATTTTTTTCACCATTAGTATGCTTATCCAAGGGCTATATCCTAATTTCCTGTACGGCATGGTCAGCTGGTGGTCTGGGTGTCGTTGGTTATGCTATTGCGCTATTAACTAAAATAAATTTCTGAAATATGGCCGAGCCAACACAGGAATATACCTTGGCCTGCGTAAACGTAAATCAGTTACTTATGACACGCCAGACAAACTTTTGCTTTTCCGTATAAATCATCAATATCTAGTGGTTCTTTATCTGGTCTTAATGGATTGGGTTGAGCCATGGAGCGCATGCGTGCCAGCCGTCGCTCGTGGTCTTGTCTGATTTGTGCGATGCGATCCGGTTTCTCCAACTCTTCTAGCGATTCGCCCTGGCTCCATGTAAACGGGGAGCCATTCTCAACAGCGTCCTTTTCATACGCTTTAGCCTCTTCAAATGCTTCAGGGTGCTGTTCTTTGAGCCGCACCCACTCTATCTTCTGCTGGAAGAAGCAGAAGGTGCAGCCGCTACGGGTCCGCCATGAATAGTACTTCGGTAATCCAAGTCCAGCTCCATCGAGGATTTCTATAACGCCTGCCTTGTCGACACCGGCCTGTTTGAACGGTAACCTGATAATCAGTTTGTCGTGTTTTGATGAATAGCCTTCACGATATTCCTCATCGCTTCGAATTGCAACATAGCTATAGATTGTAGCTCCTTCTGCAAGCAACGGGCGAAGCCAGTGTTCAAACGGGCGCAACTTGAGTTGCCGTGTGCACCAGCGTGTCTGCGGTGACGGCAGGAAGTTGTTGTACTGTTTGAGCCAGAAGTCAAAATCTCGGTCTGGGTTCAGGCGGAGAATTGGCTTACCGAGGAACCCTTCAAGCCGCCCGAGATATTCGTACACCTCGGGCAATTCCTTGCCTGTATCGGTGAAAAAATATTCAATATCTAGCTCGGGATAGTGTTGTCGCATGTAGACGGCCAACGCTGCGCTATCGCGTCCGCCAGACAGACCAAGAACATGTTTCACGATATCGTTTGTAGTCAAGATGCGCCCCCCCCTTTTTTCGTTTTTTGTTCTGGTGTGGGTTCCTGAATATAGCGGGCGCTAAGTTGCGCCAATGCTGCAAGAATAATATTGCGGCTTTTTGTATCAGCTTTTTCTTTTTCTAGCGTACTAGCTACACGCTTGATGAGGCTATTTACGGCAACACGATCAGAATCAGCGACTGTAAATTCTTCCATAAGCGGCGTAGGGTGACTATCCAGGCCGATAACAACCGCCACCGCATGACGTTTATCTTGGCGCCCTTTGACGCGTGCATAAGTTTCGGCCCTTAGGAATTTTTGTGCCATGTCGGCAAGCTCAATCATGGCTTGGTCGAGATCGGGATCAGTCCAGTCGCGGGGTGGTTTGTTCGCGATGAGGCTGGCAATGGCTTCGAAGGTCTCATCTGAACCGTCAAATTGTGCAAGCCGACCTATGAAGGCGTTGAGACGAAAGTCTCCCGTAAGCTGTTTGATGTTTTCGGCGCGTGTGCGCAATTCAGCTAGCGACTGAGGAGATTCGTTTGGCACCTGTAATTCTGAAAGCATGATGTCACGCAGGCGGTGCAGCATGGAGGGATACGCCTGAACCAGTTCCTCTAGGCCATCGCGAACGTTTGCGATGATACGGTGTAAATCATTGTCGGTTGCAAGTGAAACATCTTCGCCGAGTGTTCCTGGAATGTCGTCGAACAGGAATTGGTTCGGATCATGCGCGCGCTTGAACAAGTCGCGGATTTTCACGGCATTGGCTGACAGTCGCATCGTGCGCGTGGTCCATCGTGGGAGCCGGTCGTAGATGGCGACGAGTCCGCGCCCGACATCAATGGGCTCTAGGTGCGCAAGCTCGTTCGATTTGTCGAGATCGCGGACGATTTCCGCCATATCTGACAGCAGGCGACGTGCAACATCGCCGAGATCCATCCATCGCAATTGGATGAAGCGCGGATCCTTGGCAAGGTAGTCTACGTCCACGTCGTCAAACTTCGCTCTGAATATGCCGTCTCGGTAGACGGCGATCTTGTCACGCTGCGACATCACAAAGGCGACAGCGAGGATCGGCATCATGCCATCTTTTACGCCGAAAGGGGGCTTGCGCCAGAGCTCGAATAGTTCAGATATAGCAACGGTGCGTGATGCATGCTCCTTTATGTAATCGAACGCGGCGTTCCACATTGGTGCCAAACAACATGGATCGTTGCCGTTTACCGGTGCAACGAAATGCCACCCACTGTCGTTGTGCGCGTAGAGCCCCGTCGCCTCCAAAATAGAAGCGAACAATCCGCCTTCGGCTGGAAACCCTTCAATTCCAAGGCGCGGTTCGCCCTCGTTCAGGACCATTCGACGTAACAAGATATTCTGCGCCGCGATGGCACTACTCGATGGCTTTTGGCGGTTCAGCAATTCGTTGTGCAGTATGGGTGATGCAGCAAAGCGGGAATCGGCTAGCTTGGAAGCAGCGTTGTTCAATTCAGCTTGTCTTAGATGTTTTGAGCGATGTTTTTTTTGAAACCATACGGCGCTGTCTAACGCCTTATGCAACTCTGTTTCCAGCAGTGCTTGCAGTGATGCGAGGCGAGCGGAGACCTCTCGACGAGCCACGGCATCCCCGGCGAGTTCCGGGTGATCATTGCTGACGTTATGGAGCGCGAAAAGCTCACGGGCCAGCGGTACAATGGCCCATGACTGTTTCGAGATTCCGACGACGATATCCCACGCATCGCTTTGCCGTGCCGCCTTTCGGCACAGGTCCTCGGCATGTTCTTCGCTTTCACCCTCGGTCGGAATGGCTAAAAGAAACTGGCCGACCGCACCGTTTTGGGGAATGAGCTTGGCGGCTAATTTGTCGATGCCGCTGACCGGAACGACGTTGACGTCGAACCACCGAAGTGCGCCTGTTTTATGGTAATGGCGTTTGGCGAGGATAGGCTGAAGGCCAGCAAGGGCTTTGAGTTCCTTGAAATCGATTTCGTCGATTTCATCAAGGGCAGCGCGAACTGCTGCATCTATATCGAAATCGCTACCGGCGAATATAGCGCGGGCGTTTACAAACTTCTTGAAGATGGTGAAAGACCAAGTGTCTAGCTGCAACAGCGCTTTATCGAGTGCCTTCGCGGATGTGCCTGGAAAACAAGTGCGCAGAAGCTCGGAGTTTGGAACAAGCCCAGAGCGCTCCTTAAATAAGTCGATGACGGCAATTATTTTCAAGAGCTTTATATGCTGGACTTCACTGCTGATGGCTTCGCAACGTTCGATCACTTCCGCAGCAAGTGCCCACCGGTGTCCATCGGGGGAAGCGAGAATGGAGGGCTCAAGATTTGCACGGAGATAATCCCATAACTGCTCAGTGCCGTAAAGCATGCCGTTATCAGCATGTTTCAGAAAGTCTTGAAATCCGTGCGGCTCGGATGAATTAAGAAAACCAAAAATGCTTCGCTGGTTCTGACCAAACCGCCGCCGGGAAATTGGCCCTAACAGGCAGGCTACGATAGGATGTAGTGGCCAGCATGCTTCCAGCATAGTGGCTAGACGGCGGGTATCGCCAGCACGGTTCTTGTGTACAAATTTAGAGACGGTGACTGCCAATGGGCCGGGTTTCTTTGGGTGGTGATCACTTATGATGGCGCGCGAGATCAGGTCGATCTGTTCTTCGCCCTTGGTGTTAATGATAAGATCAATGAAACGTCCCTGAATCTTTGCCCATTCGTCACGCATTTCGTGTGACAGCCGGTGAGCGTATTCCTCAAATGCTTGGTGTAAAATGCCGACAACAAGAAAACGTCCTTTGCTCCGCGATGCAATTTCGGCAAGCTGCTGGAGAATGTAAATATCTGAATCATTCTGCGCGGCTGCTTCAAGGAATTTGCCCATCTCGTCGATGAACAGGATCACCCCACCGTGCATTCTTGGCTTTTCGGCAGCAACCTTCGTTAGAGTAGCGATTAGCTTGCGCTCGGTCCAACCGCCACGTGGTCGCCGGGTTACGAGTCCGGCTTCTTTTATGGCTTCTCCTATGACGGTGACAGGATTATCACGCCGCGCAACGACAGGAAGAATGCGCCACCCTTTCGTTCCCGTGGGCAATGTGTTATGGATTTTTTTCACCAGGGCAGAGCCAAACACTTTTGTTGCTTGCTTCTGTAATGCGGCGTTGCCGTTAAGCAAGGCGCTGAGAGCTACAACAAGGCTAGATTTGCCGCTACCGTAAGGTCCTGTCCATGTGAATGCACCTTGCCCTGTTTCGGAAACATGTTGGGCCATTATCTCCAGGATATCGGCTGAAGACTGTGGACAAACGAAGCCATCAAGAGCAGCAGTCTCTCCTAGGTCAGTGTCGATTCGGATTGACTTTAGGAAACGTCGGGCTATATGGACACGCTTACTCAAAGACATCAGGCGACTCCCTTTCTGGGAACTGCGTCGTAATCGTGCGGAATCCAGGATAGCGCGTTTTGCTCATTCAGTTCGATATTGCGCACGACCTGTTTAAGTCCAGCAGTTTCTGACCATTGCAGCGCACCACCCGTGACTTCATCGAGGATAGCGAGGCGGTCAGCAACATCGTTTTCCTCAAATTGAAACACGCGACCCGGACTGCCGGGTGCATACATAACGGCCTCGAAGGACAAGGTTGATGCATTTCGGGCATAACGTGACCAGAAGTCCATTAGCGCATAGGTGAATGCGCCATCTCCCAATGTTGACTTAGGACCGCGTACGAAGCGGAACCCGTCCTTCTTCCCAACAGCTTTAATTAAGCCAAGTTCGGTCAGGGGTGATTCAAGCGCGTCGTCATGCCCTGTTTTTCCTGACGGTTGTCGGGCGACGTAGGTGCGAATGAAACAGGCGATATCGTTCTTGATTGTTGTATTGGCAACTCTAGACCAAGCGTGGTCTTTGGCAAGTTGCGTGAGCCTCTTAATCAGCCCATCCCGGTCAAAAGTGATAGCAGGGTAGTGGCTGAACGCCCAGAACCAAGTTGTCTTATCGGCATAAGCAGCCAACTGCCAGTGGATCAGCCAAAGCGTTGTAGGGTATTCCATAAATGGGTCGAGACCCTTGGGGGCGAATAGAAGGCGACCGAATTTCTTAGTCCTCACGGAATTAGGCTCGGGTTCTTCGATTATGCGGGCGGCCTTAGCCCAATGACGCATAGATGCAACCATGTTCTTACCGACGCCAAATCTTGCGATGGCATCGTCACCCCAACAAGCAGTTCGATTGCGAGGATCTTGCTCGGTTTCCGCGACACGATCAAAAACCTTTTTCAACCACCCATAGCGCAAAGGGAAGGTTTCATGCCCCGAAAACTGAGGTTTGTATTTACCCTGATATAGTGGTCCGCGCGCCATGTTTCCGTCCATTACTGGATGAAGTCTCCAGGCAAAACTTTAACCGGGATGCTATGCTATCGTCAAGTTACTTGCTGGAGCAATCCTCCAGGAACTTAGTCATGCTTCTCTGTCGATTTAAAATCTTGGTGAGCCGTAACGTATTTTGTTGATTTTCAATGAAAATAAGAGACATTATTTATTTAGATCATCAGTCCACTACGCCGGTTGATCCGTCCGTTTTGGCGGAAATGAGACCGTACTTCTTTGAATTGTTTGGAAATCCCCATTCGGTGGAACACTATCTTGGGTGGGAATCCATGCGGGCTGTCGAAGAGGCTGCAACACACATGGCGCGACTAATTGGTGCGGATGTTGATGAAATTATATTCACCTCTGGCGCGACCGAATCAAATAATCTGGCTTTGCTTGGTCTTGGTAAACGCGGTTATGGTAATAGGAAGCGCCATCGAATTCTAATTAGCGCTATCGAACATAAATGTATACATGCCATCGGCAGAATACTAAAAGAACAACATGACTATTCCATTGAACAGATTCCTGTTGATGGCAAGGGGTTCGTCGATTTGTCTGCGTTAGAAGATTCTTTAGATGATGATGTTCTGCTTGTGTCGGTAATGGCGGTGAATAATGAGGTTGGAACAATTCAGGAACTAGAAAAACTATCGGAACTTATAAGATACCACGGGGCTATATTTCATTGCGATGCAGCGCAAGCACCACTTGGAATGGATATAATTCGTATTGCAGAACAGGTCGATATGCTTTCCCTCTCAGCACATAAGATGTATGGGCCAAAGGGAATAGGTATAATCTATATTTCGCGTGATTTACAAAGTAATATTGAGCCACTGATTTATGGTGGTGGCCAACAAGATGGACTTCGCTCCGGGACTATGCCAGTCCCCCTTTGTGTTGGGATGGGCGCAGCAGCAAAACTCATGATGAACGATAAAACTGAAGAAAAGCGTGCGCAATTGCGTTTTCTTCGAGATACCTTTGTCGACAAACTAAATCAGTTGGCGTGGCCTATTATGGTCAATGGTCCAGATGGGAAAAGTCGACATGCTGGTAACGCAAACATTCGATTTGTCGGTTTTTACGCGCATGACATATTAAATATTCTGCAGCCCCATCTTGCTGCATCAACCGGGTCTGCATGTTCCTCGGGTATCCCCGAGCCATCTCATGTATTAAAAGCTATTGGCCTTACTAGCGACGAAGCAGATTCATCCATACGTTTTAGTCTCGGATTGAGAACAACTCATGAGGATATCGATAGAGCGGCGGGGTTAATAGAGGATGCGCTAAAGAGAATATCAAAGTTTGGACATACCACATAATATAGTTGGCATATGGTGTTGCTTAGCTAACGATTGGTGATTGTCCTCAATCGTTTGGATTTCGATATCCTAATAAAGGAAAGCCGCGTATATCTTGAATTCTATAATATATTGAAAATATTCTATATGCTATTTTCTCTCCAGTGGAGTTTCTTATTCTTTTCATTGTGGCTTCAATATTACCCTCGTACTCAGGTATCTGAGAGTTATATTTTGTGCTTTGCTTTATAATCCATTCAAAGCCCGCTTGTAGCTCTTCCGGAAACTCATGAGGTTGTAGTGGAAGAAGTGTGCTGATGGCTTCTGAAAGACGTTTCCTTACATCTCCCCGCCCGATGCATAAATACTTCACTGCGAGGTAAACCCTTTCAACGACGGATTCAGCTTGGTTTCTGGTTATTAGGTCAGCTGTTGTTCTTGTGCCATAATCTTTCATATTGTTGCTTCTACTGGGTATAAGGTGGTGGCGAGCACTGGCGTGAAGCTCGGGAGCGTGCGTCTTTCGTGGACACAATCCAATTAAACGAAGAGGGATCTTCCTATCGCGAGTTTACCCGGCAGCAATTGCAGTGACGTCTGTGCAAGAGCGGGTGGCGTGGTTTATTAACATCAAACTCCGGCAAATCTGAAAATAAGAAAGTAAAAAAATGTTCTCGGCCACTACAAATCCAGAAATAGCCGCCGGAATGGCGGCGAATCTGGATATAGCTGCCGGGAGCCTGGATTTAAGTGTGGAAAATCTAGTCGAACGGTTGTGCCTACGCCCGGGCCTGCGCAGGACTCAATCCCAACTCAAAGCCCCCCCCGTCTGGTACTCGGTAACGGTCGTCTCGAAGAAGTTCTTCTCCTTGCGCATGTTGGCCTGTTCGTCCAGCCAGGGCAGGGCGCATTCGGCGCCGGGGAAGGGTTCTTCCCAGCCGAGCTGTACGGCGCGGCGGTTGGCGATGAAGCGGAACTGTTCCATGTGGTCTTCCTTGCGGTAGCCGAGGATGGGATCGCGCAGGATGTAGCCGGCATAGTTGTCTTCGCAGGCGTGGGCTTCTTCCCACATTTCCCTGATGGCCTTGGGGTCGAGGCTGACTTCTTCCTCGTGGATGATCTGCTTGACCACGCGGATGCCAAAGGAGGCATGCAGCACTTCGTCGCGCATGATGTACTGGAACTGCTCGGCGGTGCCTTTCATCAGGCCACGGCGCTGCAGGGCGAAGATGGGGCTGAAGCCGTTGTAGAACCAGCAGCCTTCGAAGATGCCTGCGAAGAAGCTGTAGGCCATGACGAAGTTTTCCAGCTCGTCGCGGTTGGTGAGATCGATGTCGGTGCGCAGCACGGATTCGAGACGGCGGTTGGCCATCTGGATCTTGCCGTTGATCTCCGGCACCACGCGGTAGCGGTTGTAGATCTCGCTCTGGTCCAGGCCGATGGTTTCGATGCAGTGCTGATAGGTCCAGGTGTGCAGGGCTTCTTCATACACCTGCCTGGCCTGGTAGATCTGGAGTTCGGGTGCGGACATCTTTTCCATTACCGCCAGGCCGATGTTGCGCATGGCGAGGATGTCGGAGGTGGTCAGGTAGGACAGCACGTTCTCGTACACATGGCGTTCTTCCAGCGTGAGGTTGTGCTGATGGTCCTGCACGTCCTGCGCCATGTTGATGTCCAGGGGCGTCCAGTGGTTCTTGTTGGCGTTGAGGAAGTATTCCCAGGCCCAGGGGTACTTGAACGGCGCCAGCTGGTTGATGTCGGTGAGGCCGTTGATGACGCGCTTGTCATCCGGGTTCACCGGTTTGATATCGACAGGTGCCGGAGCTTCGGGCGCAGCACTTTCTGCTGCGGCAGGCGGAACCTGGGTGGCGCTTTCAGGAGCAGGCGGGTTGACGGGTGCTTCTGCTTTCACGGGTTCCAGTTTGGCTTCTTTTGCCGGAGTGAGGGGGTCGTCCCAGTTCAGCATGGTGTTTCTCCTGTGTTCCGTTCAATTCGGTTCGGGGCTGTAGGTCGGGCTTCAGCCCGACTCGGTGGTGGTTTCTGTGTCGGGCTGAAGCCCGACCTACGGCCTTGGTTTACTGGCAGGCTTCGCATTCGGGGTCGAGGATGGAGCAGGCCTTGGGCGCTGCTGCCGGGGCGGCGCCCAGCAGGTTGACCTTGCCTTCGTCGTTACCGCTGCTGGTGGTTTTCTCCTGCCCGGTGGCGCCCATGGAGCGCAGGTAGTAGGTGGTCTTGAGGCCACGTACCCAAGCTAGCTTGTACAGGTTGTCCAGCTTCTTGCCGGAGGGTTCGGCCATGTACAGATTCAGGCTCTGGGCCTGGTCGATCCATTTCTGGCGGCGGGAGTCGGCCTCCACCAGCCAGCGCGGGTCCACTTCGAAAGCGGTGGCGTAGATGGACTTGAGCTCGTCGGGCACGCGGTCGATGGGCTGCACCGAACCGTCGTAGTACTTGAGGTCGTTGACCATGACTTCATCCCACAGGCCGAGCTTCTTCAGGTCGTGGACGAGATAGGGGTTGACCACGGTGAACTCGCCGGACAGGTTGGATTTGACGAACAGGTTCTGGTAGGTGGGCTCGATGGACTGGCTCACCCCGCAGATGTTGGAGATGGTGGCGGTGGGGGCGATGGCCATGGTGTTGGAGTTACGCATGCCCACGGTCTTCACCCGCTCGCGCAGGCTGTCCCAGTCCAGGGTCTGGCTGTTGTCCACCTGCAGGTAGCTGCCGCGCTCTTCGGCCAGCTTTTCGAGGGAATCCAGAGGCAGGATGCCCTGGCTCCACAATGAGCCTTCGAAGCTGGAATAACGGCCGCGCTCTTCGGCCAGGTCGCTGGAGGCCTTGATAGCGAAGTAGCTGACGGCTTCCATGGAGCGGTCGGCAAACTCGATGGCTTCATCGCCGGAGTAGGGCAGGCGCTGCTTGTACAGGGCATCCTGGAAACCCATTATCCCCAGGCCCACGGGGCGGTGGCGCAGGTTGGAGTTGCGTGCCTGGGGCACGGAGTAATAATTGTACTCGATGACGTTGTCCAGCATGCGCATGGCGGTGGAGATGGTCTTCTCCAGCTTTTCCATGTCCAAGCCGTTTTCGGTGGTGTGGCGCGGCAGGTTCACTGATCCCAGGTTGCACACAGCGATTTCGTTCTGATTGGTGTGCAGGGTGATCTCCGTACACAGGTTGGAACTGTGTACCGTGCCCTGGTGCTGGTTGGTATAGCGGATGTTGCAGGGGTCCTTGAAGGCCACCCAGGGATGGCCGGTCTCGAACAGCATGCCCAGCATCTTGCGCCACAGATCCACTGCCTTGAGGGTGCGGTGGATGTTCATCTCGCCGCGGGCGGCCCTGGCCTCGTAGTTGCAGTAGGCTTCCTCGAAGGCCTTGCCGGTGAGGTCGTGCAGGTCACCGGTCTCGTCAGGAGAGAACAGGGTCCAGTCACCGTCTTCGGCCACGCGCTTCATGAACAGGTCGGGAATCCAGTTGGCGGTGTTCATGTCGTGGGTGCGGCGGCGCTCGTCGCCGGTGTTCTTGCGCAGGTCGAGAAATTCCTCGATGTCGATGTGCCAGGTTTCCAGGTAGGCGCACACGGCGCCCTTGCGCTTGCCGCCCTGATTGACGGCTACTGCCGTGTCATTGGCCACCTTGAGAAAGGGCACCACGCCCTGGCTCTTGCCGTTGGTGCCCTTGATGTGGGAACCCAGGCCGCGCACGGGGGTCCAGTCGTTGCCCAGGCCGCCGGCGAACTTGGACAGCAGGGCGTTGTCGCGGATGGCGGAATAGATGCCGTCCAGGTTGTCGGGCACGGTGGTCAGGTAGCAGCTGGAGAGCTGCGGCCGCAGGGTGCCGGAGTTGAACAGGGTGGGCGTGGAGCTCATGAAGTCGAAGCTGGAGAGCAGGTTGTAGAACTCGATGGCCTTGCCTTCGCGGTCGATCTCGTTGATCGCCAGGCCCATGGCCACGCGCATGAAGAACGCCTGGGGCAGCTCGAAACGGATGCCCTTGTCGTCATGGATGAAGTAGCGGTCGTAGAGGGTCTGCAGGCCCAGGTAGGTGAAAGACAGGTCGCGGCCGGGCTGCATGGCGGCGGTGATGCGCTCCATGTCGTACTGCGCCAGGCGCGGGTCCAGCAGCTCCAGTTCCACCGCACGGTTGATGTAGTTGCGGAAATAGTCGGGATAGACATCCGCCATCTGCTGCTGGGTCTCCACCCGGGGCATGGCCAGAAAATCCAGGGCTTCGCGGCGCAGTATGTCCATGAGCAGGCGGGCGGCGGCATAGGAATAGTTGGGCTCGGTTTCGATGAGGGTGCGGGCGCTCATCACCAGGGTCTGGGAAACGTCTTCTTCCTTCACGCCGTCGAACAGGTTGCGGCAGCTGTCGTCGAGAATGACCTTGGGGTCGGTTTCCTCCAGGCCGCTGCAGGCTTCTTCCACCAGGGTGCGCAGACGCTGCACATTGAGGGGCTGTACGCTGCCGTCGGCCAGGGTGATGTTGACCACGTGCTCCTCTTCACCGGCTTCTCTGCGTGCCTGTTCGCGCTCCTGGGCGCGGGCTTCGCGGTAGAGCACGTAGTCGCGGGCCACCTTGTGCTCGCCGGCGCGCATCAGGGCCAGTTCCACCTGATCCTGGATATCTTCTATGTGTACGGTGCCGCCGTCCGGGTTGCGGCGCACCAGGGCGTCGGTCACCTGTTTGGTGATGTTGCGCACCACATCGTGTACCCGGGCGGATGCCGCCGCGTTGCCGCCTTCAACGGCGAGGAAGGCCTTGGTGACGGCGATGGTGATCTTGTCGGCATCGAAGGCGGTGACCTTGCCGTTGCGGCGGATGACACGCAGTTCGCCCCAGGTGTTTTCGTCACTGGTGGCGGATGAAACGGTAGTTTCCGTGGTGGGGGGTACGGCGATCGGATCGGTGCTGACGGGTGTTTCGGTGGTGGCCATGCGGTATTTCTCCCTGAGATGTAGATTTGGTTGCCTGGGGGAGGAATTCCTGGGGACCGCTGCTTGTTAGTATTCTTCGGACCCGTGACTGCGAAATATGCTCCCGACGGTGTAAAGCATCATATGTGGACCAAAAAATCATGTCAACCACAATATCTTGTGTATAAGCCTGTTGGTAACCGGTTAAAATTTGTGCAAAGCCTGTGGAAGAATTGGGAGTAAACGGAATAGGCGCGCAAATTCAGCAACTTGGAAAATTTCGGCATATCAGCACATGCTGATGTGGCTGTTGATGAAATGAGAAGAGGGTTTTCATGCAAATCGGTACAATGCTCACACACAAAGAAACCCGTGAAATGCAGGAACTGTTTTGTCTTTAGAAGATTACGTCCCCGGCCAGCGCTGGCTGAGCGACATGGACCCGGATCTGGGGCTGGGTATGGTGTCCGAGATCGAGCACCGCCGCCTCACGGTGGTTTTTCCTGCGGTACAGGAATCCCGGGTCTACGCCCTGCCTGACGCGCCTCTCACCCGCCTGGTGCTCGAACCCGGTGACCGTTTCGAAGATGAGGCAGATCAGGAATTCCTGGTGCTGGAAGCGATGGCAAAAGGCGGGCTGCTCTATTACAACTGTCAGGATGCCGCCGGCAATACCAAGGTGCTCAGCGAGGTTGCCATCAGCCCGCATCTGCAGATGAACCGGCCGCGGGAGAAGTTTCTCGCCGGGCGCATCGACCGCAATACCTGGTTTGATCTGCGTTACCGCTCCTGGCAGCAGCGGGTCGCCGAAGCCCGTTCGGAAGTCTATGGGCTGGTGGGGCCGCGCATCAGCCTGATTCCCCATCAGCTGTATATCGCCCACCAGGCCGCCCGGCGGCTGATCCCCAGGGTACTGCTGGCCGATGAGGTGGGCCTGGGCAAGACTATCGAGGCGGGGCTGATCCTGCACCGCATGTTGCTGGTAGGAAGGGTGAAGCGGGTTCTGCTGCTGGTGCCCGACGCTTTGCTGCACCAGTGGCTTGTGGAGATGCTGCGGCGTTTCAACCTGCGCTTTTCCCTGTTCGACGAAGCGCGTTTTGCCGCTTCCGATTCCGACAACCCCTTTGCCGATGAGCAGCAGGTGCTGTGCAGCGTGGACTTCCTGCTGTCCTCACCGAAGATCGCCCGTGCCGCCCTGGAAGAGGAGTGGGACCTGCTGATCGTGGACGAAGCCCATCATCTGCACTGGACCGAAGAGGAGTCCAGCCTGGAATACGACCTGGTGGAAGCCCTGGCGGAACAGGCCCTGGGTGTGCTGCTGCTCAGCGCCACGCCGGAGCAGCTGGGCCGGGTGGGACATTTCGGACGCCTGCGCCTCCTCGATCCACACCGCTATCCCGACTATGCGGCTTTCCTGGCCGAAGAAGAACACTACCAGCAAGTGGCCGATCTGGCGGCGGTGCTGCTGGATGGGAAGCCATTGGATGGCAGCCAACAGGCTTTTCTCGAAGAACTGCTCGGTGATGTTTCGGCGCTGAGTACGGAGCAGATCGTACGCCGCCTGGTGGACCGCCACGGTATCGGGCGGGTCATGTTCCGTAACACCCGCCACACGGTGAAAGGCTTTCCCCGGCGTGAACTGCATGTCACCCAACTCGAATGGCCGGCAGCCTACAAGGCGATCGAAGATGCCCAGGCGGCGCTCACACCCGAACGGGAAGTGGAAGACTGGCTGGATTTCGATCCGCGCCTGCCCTGGCTGGTGGACCTGCTGCAGGAAATGGCGCCGCAGAAGCTGTTGCTCATCTGTGCGCACAAGGAAACCGTCCTGCAGCTGCAGGAATGGCTGCGCAGCCGTCATGCCATTCACGCAGCGGTGTTCCATGAAGACATGGAGATCGTCGAACGTGACCGTGCCGCGGCCTATTTTGCCGATACCGAGGAAGGCAGCCAGATCCTGCTGTGTTCCGAGATCGGCAGCGAGGGGCGCAACTTCCAGTTCGCCCGTCATCTGATTCTGTTCGATCTGCCCCTGCAGCCCGATCTGCTGGAACAGCGTATCGGCCGGCTCGACCGCATCGGCCAGGGGCAGGTCATCGACCTGCATCTGCCTGTGTTTGCCGGTTCGCCCGTGGAGACCCTGTACCGCTGGTATCACCAGGGTGTGAATGCCTTCGCCCGCCCTTCTGCGGTGGCGGTGAGCCTGTATGAAGAATACGGGATGCTGCTGCGCGAGACGCTGGTGGAGCCGGAGCTGACCCAGGCCCTGGTCAACAAGGTGGCCATGCGGCGGCAGGAGATGGAAGAGTCCCTTGCCAGGGGCAGGGATCGTCTGCTGGAACTGCAGTCCTGCGATCCGCAGGTGGCTGCAAACCTCGTCGAACAGATCGAGAACCTGGAGCAGGATTCGGAGGTGGGAACCTACATGCACAGCTACTGGGATGCCTTCGGTGTGGAGCATGAGCCCGGCCCCGGCCAGTCGCTGGTGCTGCATCCCGGTGAGCACATGCGCCAGGAGCGTTTTCCCGGCCTGCCGGAAGAAGGCGCCACCGTGACCTTTTCGCGCAGCGACGCCCTGGTGCATGAAGACCGCCTGTTCCTGACATGGGAGCATCCCATGGTGCGTGGTGCGATGGAAGAGCTTGTCAGCAGCGACCTGGGCAGCGCCGCTTTTGTGGTGCTGGATTCCGGCCCCCTGCCGGCAGGAACGCTGCTGCTGGAGCTGATCTTTGTACTGGGCTGCACCGCGCCAGCCGAGCTGGAGGCGGGCCGCTACCTGCCGTCCACCCCTATCCGGCTGTTGCTGGACCGCAAGGGCAATGACTATGCTCACGCCCTGCCGCCCAAAAAGCTGCAGGGGAAATCACTGCACCGCGACCGGCAGACGGCGGGGCAGGTGATCAAGTCCCAGGCCGATATGTTGCGCCGGCTGCTGCTGCAGGGTGAACGGCTGGCAACAGCCAGGGGTGATGAGATCATAGCGGAGGCGCTCGAACAGATGGAAACTGAACTCACGGAAGAGCAGCAGCGCTTGCAGGCACTGAGTGACGGCACGGCGGCGGGGGAGCTGCACTTGCTCGATGAACGGCAGCGGATGCTGCGGGACTATCTGCCCCGTACCCGCCTGCGCCTGGATGCGGTGCGCATGATTGTTCGTGCCTGATGTGCTATACCCTTTGGCCATGAACAGACTGTTTGCGACCATCCTTTACCTGTTGCTGCTTGTCCCATTCCCGGCAGCCGGCGCCGGAGCGCAGTCCGCGCAGCACCGGCCGAAGATCGGCCTGGTGCTCAGTGGTGGCGGTGCGCGGGGCGCGGCCCATGTGGGTGTGCTCAAGGTGATCGAGGAACTGCGTATTCCCATCGACTACATCGCCGGTACGAGCATGGGCGCCATCATCGGTGGCCTGTATGCTTCCGGTATGTCGCCGGAGGAAATCGAAAAGGCGCTGAAGGGTAACGACTGGCTGGATGTCCTCAGTGACAGCCCCAAACGCAAGGACCTGAGTTTCCGCCGCAAACGCGAGGATGAGGAGTTCCTGGTGCGCTCTGCCGCCGGTTTCAACAATGGCGAGCTGGAGTTGCCCCAGGGCCTGCTGCAGGGGCAGAAACTACTGCTGCTGCTCAAATCCCTGACGCTGCCTGTAGCCACCATCAATGATTTCGATCAGCTGCGCATCCCTTTCCGTGCGCTGGCGACCGATATATCCACCGGCCAGCCGGTGGTTCTGAAGAAAGGGGATCTGGCCCTGTCCATGCGGGCCAGCGCCTCGATTCCCAGTGCCTTCGCCCCGGTGGAAATCAACGGCAAGCTGCTGGTGGATGGTGGTGTGAGTAACAACCTGCCGGTGAAGATTGTGCAGGAAATGGGGGCGGAGCGCCTTATCGTGGTGGACGTCAGTACCCCTCTGGCGACCCGGGAAGAGCTGAAGAACGTACTCTCGATTACGGACCAGCTGACCACCATCATGACCCGGCGCAACACCGAAGCCAGCCTGGCCCTGATGGGTGCCGGTGATGTGCTGATCGTTCCCTCCCTCGGTGATGTGACGACCACCAGTTTTACCAGCGCCATAAAGGCCATACCCTCCGGTGTGGAGGCAGCCAACGGCCAGCGTGACAGGCTGGCCCGTCTCTCTGTCGGTGCCGAAGCCTACCGGGACTATCTCGCCGGGCAGGAGCAGGCTGAGCGCATGCAGCCGGTGATCGAGTTTGTCGTGGTGGACAATCAGTCCCGCCTGGCGGACAAGGTCATTCAGCGCTATTTCAAAGTGGAAATCGGCAAGCCCCTGGAGACGGAACAGCTGGACCAGAGTATCGGCTATCTGTACGGGCAGGACCTGTTCAAGCAGGTGACTTATGAAGTGGTGGAAAAAGACGGCAGAACCGGCCTGCGTATCCATGTGGTGGAGAAACCCTGGGGGCCGAATTACCTGCAGGGTGGCATCAATTTTCAGGGGGACTGGAGCAGTGGCAGCTCCATCACCCTGGGCATGAGCTATACGCGCACGGCGGTGAACGAACTGGGCGGTGAGTTCCGCAGCATCCTGGAACTGGGGGAAAGGCCGCGGCTGTTTGCCGAGTTCTATCAGCCGCTGGATACGGACAGTGCTTATTTCGTCAATCCCAGGGTGGAATTTACCCGCCTGACCATTGGCCAGTATGAAGATGGTCAGAACGTCGCCGAATACCGCCAGTACAAGGGGCAGCTGTCACTGGAAGCCGGCATGAACCTGGAAAGCTGGGGGGAACTGCGCCTGGGATGGCGTGGCGCGAAGGGAGATATAGAGACCTTCGTCGGCAGACCCAATCCGGACGAAGGCGCTTTCGATGAAGGCATGCTGTTCGCCAGACTGGGTATCGACACCCTGGACAATCTCTACTTTCCCACGGATGGTCACTGGCTGAAGCTGGAAGTGCGCAGCCACGCCAACATCTGGGGTGACGACAACGCGTTCGAACAGGTGGATGCAGACTGGGGGCTGGCCACGAGAGTCGGTAAATACAGCTTCATGAGCCGCGTCCAGCTCGGCTATACCTGGAATGAAAATGCGCCGGTCTATGGCCGCTTCTTTCTGGGGGGCTTCCTGAACCTGTCCGGCCTCGACCGCTACGAACTGTCGGGACAGCACATGGCCCACGGACTGGTGGGTTTCATGCGGCGTCTGGATGAGAACAGCATCGTTCCCATCTATCTGGGGGCAACACTGGAGGCCGGGAATACCTGGAATCAGCGTTCGGACTTCGGCGACAGGTGGATTGGAGGTGGCAGTGTCTACCTGGGGCTGGATACCTTCATCGGCCCGCTGTATGTCGGTTATGCGGCGGCACAGGAGAATCACAGCACCATGTTCATGTATCTGGGCGCTCCTTTCTGACAGCCGTTCTTCCAACAGGTGGTCTTAGTCTTTCCTGTGGGCGTTCTGGTAGCGTTCAACCAGTTCATGCACCAGGGGCGTGCAGATGATCTTGATGGCGAGGTTCAGCTGCCCGCCGGGGATCACCATGGTATTGCGCCGTGACATCCAGGAGCCGTCGATCTGGCGCAACAGGGCCGGGAAATAGAAACGCTGGGGTTCGCGGAAGCGGATCACCACGATACTTTCGTCCAGGCTGGGAATCTCCCGCAGTTCGAACGGATTGGACGTGTCCGACAGAGGCACGCGCTGGAAGTTGATGTCCGTGAGGGAAAACTGTGGCGTGATGTAGGTGATGTAGTCTGACATGCGCCGCATGATGGTGTGGGTGATGGACTCCGGGGAGTGGCTCTTCTTGTGTGTGTCGCGGTGGATCTTCTGTATCCATTCCAGGTTCATCACGGGAACCACGCCAATGAGCAGGTCTACCCACTGGGCGATATCGATACCGCGTATCTTGCGCTCCTTCATTTTCTTGCGCCGCTTGATGATAACCGGATTGTGGGATGCGGACAGGTTGCGCTGGCTCCAGGAATTTTCCGCACAGCCGCCATGCATGCCGTCATAGAAAAGCAGGTCGGTACCCGAGGGAACCTCCATCCAGGGGGTAAAGGATCCTACCGGCACTTCATAGAGCTCTGCCAGCTCTTCACTTTCCGCATAGCGGCGTACCAGCCCCGTACCTGAGCGGGAATATTCGCGGAACAGGCCTTCCAGCCGGTCGAGAAAATTGGCTTCCGGCGAGAAATGGCTCAGACAGCTTCCCTGCTCGATGGACTGCTCGACGAAATGTCGCATACGCTTGCGGTCGTAACGCCGAAAGCTGTTGCCGTCGATACGGAAGGCGGTGATGTTTTCACGCCGGAAGATGTCGTCGAAGATATGACGGAAGGTGGTGGTGCCTGCACCGGAAGAACCGGTAACCGCGATGATCGGATGTTTGCTTGACATGGTTCTGGTCCGCTTTTGTAAAAACCGGACGAATATTTATAGCACATCCATTAAAACCATGCATAAAACAAGGTAAAAGAGTGGGCGTGTGTATGCACTAAACCAATCAAATCAACGGACAAGGTTCTTTTTTCAGACTGTTCTCCGATGCTCGTCCATGTTGCAGTTCCATCGACGGCAGGCCAAGGAGGTATCCCTGGGACATGTCGATGCCGATTTCCAGAACATGTGTCTGTATTTCCCGGGTAGAGACATATTCGGCGATAGTGCGGATATCGTGGGCTTTTGCGATGGAGACGCTGGCCTGCACGGCCATGCGCACTTCCGTGTTGGAGTCGAGCTGTTGGATGAGCGAGCCATCGATCTTTATGAAATCGGGGGAGAGATCCCGAAGTATGCCCCAGTTGGAATAGCCGGAGCCGAAATCGTCTATGGCAAGCTTGCCGCCAAAAGTCTTCAGCTTCTTGCGAAATTCCAGGAGCGCCTGTTGTTCGATGTCTTCCGCTTCGGTTATCTCGACAGTAAGACGTTTGGCGCAATTGGGATAACACTCCATTTTTTGAAAGAAGAAGTCCATCTAGAGTTTAGAGTAAGCAACATTGTTCCACCGTATATTTTCGGGTGAAATAAAGTTGCTATTTTGTTCATACTGCCCGTTAGAGCTTGTTCTATACGCTGATTGCTGCATCCTGCTCACTTCCTCGCCAATTGGGCGGTTCGAATTTTCTGCATTTACGGTTCCACCACTGCCGGACAGGGACATGGTGAAAAATCAGTAGCAGTCCTTTACGGATCTGCCCTGCCGTTGTGGGATTGTCCTTTCGCCAGGGCGAATGGCAACACAGTTGCCTGACGGTCTGATCATCCAGATAGCCCAATAATTGGATCAGACCATAACCCACCAAGGTCAGGTGCACCCAACGATGCAGCGTCTGGCGGGTTTGTTGCCAGGCCTCTTTCAAGCCCCAGGAGAGTTTCAGTTGATTGAACATGGATTCAATCGACCAGCGTTCTCCATAGGCTTCGATCGCTGCCAGCCATGGAGAGCGAAGCGAAGGCTGGTAGACCCCAGTAGCCGCGAGGCCGCACTGTTTTCCCGGCGTGCCTTGCGCCAGAGGGAAAACAAAGTAGGCCTCCGAACGC